>JAAYBP010000355.1 GCA_012730075.1 Acidimicrobiales bacterium
CCAGGAGCGTTGGCGGAAAGCGAGCGTCGTCGCAGACGGATTCCTCGCTGCGCTCGGAACTTGCGGTGCCGTGCTTGCTGGGTCGGCCTCGCCTATCGGCTCGGCCTCCAGGCACCTCGTGTGGTTTCAGGTCCAGGGGTCGAGGCCCTGGAGGAAGGCGAGCAGGGCGGCGTTGACCTCGGCGGGCTTCTCCTGCTGCACCCAGTGGCCGGCGCCCTCGAGCATCGTGACGCCACGGGGGTCGGCGAGGTGGCCGTCCATCACCGACAGCGGCGTGAACGTCAGCACCGGGTCGTCGACGCCGCCGACGAACGCGGCCGGCGGCTGCACCTGCTCACCGCCCCACGGCTCCATCAGCTCCCAGTTGCGGTCGAGGTTGCGGTACCAGTTGAGGCCGCCGGTGAAGCCGGTCTCCTCGAAGGTCGAGACGTAGTGCTCGATCTCCGCCGCGGTGATCCAGCCCGGCTCCCCCTCGACCTCGGGTAGCCGCTCGGCGAAGCCGCGCCCGTCGCCCGCCACCATCGCCCCGGGGTCGGGGTTGGCCCCCGGCGACAGTCCGAGGAGCATCCCGCGGATCGTGTGACGGGTGTCGGCCGCCAGGTTGGCGTCGGCGACGCCCGGCTCCTGGAAGTAGAGCATGTAGAAGAAGTTGTCCTGGAAGATGAACCCCAGGGACTCGGTGGGCGGGCGGTCGCCGCGCGGGATGAACGGCACGCTCATCCCCATGACGCCGGCGACCCGCTCGGGGGCGCGCTGGGCGAGCGACCACACCGCGATCGACCCCCAGTCGTGGCCGACGAACACCGCCTTCTCGTGGCCGAGGTCGTCGAGCACGCCGAGCAGGTCGCCGGTGAGGTGCTCGACGTCGTAGTCGGAGATCGCCTCCGGCCGCGACGACCGGCCGTACCCGCGCTGGTCGGGGGCGACCGCCCGGTAGCCGTGACCGGCGAGGAACGGGAGCTGGTGGCGCCACGAGTAGCCGAGCTCCGGGAACCCGTGGGCGAGGATCACCGGCGGGCCCGACCCCTCCTCGGTCACGTGCAGGTCGACCCCGTTGGTGCTGATCGTGCGCTCCATGGGCGACTTCCTACTCGCTCCTGCCGCCGTCGACCGGCGGCGGTCCCGGGTGGACGACGGGTCGGCCGGAGGTAACGGTTTTCCTCCGACCCCAGGTGTTACCCGAGGGGGGCGGTGGGCGTGAAGCGGACCGGCAGGTGCTCGTAGCCGGACACGAAGTTGGCGGGCCGGAAGGCGGGCTCGTCGGGCGTGACCAGCTCGAGGTCGGGGAGGCGGCGCAACAGGTGGTCGACCATGCAGGCCAGCTCCATGCGGGCCAGGCTCGCCCCCATGCAGAAGTGCGTGCCGAACCCGAACGCGACGTGGTCGTTCGGCGAGCGCTCGATGTCGAAGCGGAACGGGTCGTCGAACACATCCTCGTCCCGGTTGGCCGACGGGTAGAGCAGCAGCACCGGGTCGCCCTCGCCGATCACCTGCCCGCCCAGCTCGACGTCGCGGGTCGCGGTGCGGTTCATGTTCTTGATCGGCGAGACCCAGCGCAGCATCTCCTCGACCGCGCCCGGCAGCAGGGAGCGGTCGGCGGCCAGCCGGGCGCGCTGGTCGGGGTCCGACAGGAGCTGGTACATGCCGCCGCTGATCACGTGGCGGGTCGTCTCGTCGCCGCCGATCAGGATCAGGATCGAGTCGAACAGCACCTCGTCGTCGGTGAGCCGCTCGCCGTCGATCTCGGCGTGCACGAGGATCGACATGAGGTCGTCGGCGGGCGACTCACGGCGATCCGCGATCGTCGCCATGGCGAACGCGGTGTACTCGCCGAAGGCGACCCCGGCCGCCTCCATGTCCTCGGGGCGGCCGGTGAGCGCGCTGAGGAGCGCGTCGGACCAGGCGAGCAGCTGTGCCCGGTCGGCGGGGGCCACGCCGAGGGCGTCGCCGATCATGATCATCGGCAGCCAGGCGGCGACGTCGGTGACGAGGTCGCACTCGCCGCGCTCGCAGACGACGTCGATGATCCGGTCGCAGGCCCGGCGCACGGCGGCCTCCTGCTCCCGGACGCGCCGGGGGGTGAACCCGCGGCTCACCAGCTTGCGCCGCTTGGCGTGGATCGGGTCGTCCTGGTCGATCAGCATCGG
>JAAYBP010000356.1 GCA_012730075.1 Acidimicrobiales bacterium
AGTAGTCCCAGTCGACGGTCAGCAGGAGATCGATCTCCATGCCGCCGTAGATCGCGGCGTTGTTGACGAGGAGGTCGATGCCGCCGAGCTGGTCGACCGCGGCCGCGGCCATCGCCGCGGCCGACTCGGGATCCGACACGTCGACGCGGACCCCGATCGCGGTGCCGCCGTCGCCGACGATCGACGCCGCGACCCCGGCCGCGCCGTCGTCGTCGATGTCGGCGACCACGACGGCCGCCCCCTCGGCGGCGAGGCGTCGGGCGTAGGTCTCCCCGATCCCCCGGGCGGCGCCGGTCACGACGGCGACCTTCCCCTCGAAGCGTGCGGTCACGGGCGGTTCTCCTCTCGATGCGCCGAACCGGCGCGCGTTCCCCGCCGCAGGGGGCGGGGAACGCGCGCCGGTTCGGGGTTGGGCGGTTCGGGGTCGGGCCGCGCCGGTCGCGGCGGTGGCGGTGGCGTCACGCCGGCTCGCCGACGGACTTGGCCTCGAGGTACTCCTCGAAGCCGAGGACGCCCATCTCGCGGCCGAGGCCGGACTGCTTGTAGCCGCCGAAGGGCACGTCGCCGCCGTACCACTGGGCGCCGTTGACGCCGACGGTGCCGGTGCGCAGGCGGCGGGCGACGGCCCAGGCCCGGTCGAGGTCGGTGGCGTGCACCGCGCCCGACAGGCCGTAGTCGGAGTCGTTGGCGATCGCGACGGCGTCGTCGTCGCCGTCGTGCGGGATGGCGACCAGCACCGGGCCGAAGATCTCCTCGCGGGCGACGCGGGCGTCGTTGTCGAGCCCGACGACGAGCGTCGGCTCGACGAAGAACCCGCGGTCGCGCTCCGCGGGACGGCCGCCGCCGCAGGCGAACGTACCGCCCTCGTCGCGGGCGAGGGCGAGGTAGCCCTCGACCCGCTCGCGCTGGCGGGCCGAGACCAGCGGCCCGCAGATCGTCCCGGGGTCGGTCGGGTCGCCGGGGGCGAGGGCCGCCATCGTCGCGGCGGCGGCCTCGACGCCCTCGTCGAAGCGATCGCGGGGCAGCAGCAGCCGGGTCGTGAGGGCGCAGCCCTGACCGGCGTGGACGCACACCGCGAAGGCGGCGGTCGACGCGGCCGAGGCGACGACGGCGTCGTCGAGCACGAGGTAGGCCGACTTGCCGCCCAACTCGAGGAACACCCGCTTCAGCGTCTCGGACGCGGCGGCCATCACCCTGCGTCCGGTGGCGGTCGAGCCGGTGAACGACACGAGGTCGACCCGCCGGTCGGTGGAGAGCCGGGCCCCCACCGCGTGATCCGACGAGGTGACGACGTTCAGGACGCCGGGCGGCAGGTCGGTCTCCGTCGCGGCGATGCGGGCCAGCGCCGACGCCGCCCACGGGGTGTCGGGCGCCGCCTTGAGCACGACGGTGTTGCCGGCGGCGAGGGCGGGCCCGATCTTCGCCAGGTTGATCTGGTGCGGGAAGTTCCACGGCGTGATCGCGCCGACGACGCCGACCGGCTCGCGCAGCAGCCAGCGCCGCGACGTGATGCCCATGACCTCGCCGAGGCCGAGGTCGGTGCGCCACTCGTAGCCCTCGGCGGTGTCGGCGGCGACGGCGAGGTCGGCCACCGGCGTGTCGTACTGGGGGCCGGTCGTGAGGAACGTCGGGGCCCCGACCTCGGCGGTGGTGAGGGCGCGCATCTCCTCGCCGTGGGCGATCAGCGCGTCGCGCAGCTGGCGCACGCACCGCACCCGCAGCGCGACGTCGGTCGACCAGGCCGAGCCGTCGAAGGCGCGGCGGGCGGCGTCGACCGCAGCGTCGAGGTCGGCCGCGGTGGCGTCGGCGGCGACGCCGAGGACCTCCTCCGTCGCCGGGTTCACGGTCTCGAACGTCGCCCCGCCGGCCGCGGGGCCGAGCTTGCCGTCGACGAGCAGGACGTCGAGGCCCGCCGCCTGGAGCGGTCCGGTCACGACGGCCGGTCCCACAGCCCGACCGGCGCGCCGCCGAGCGGGTAGTAGCCGGGAAGGTCTGGCTTCATCGACCGCTGCATGCGGGCGGTCATCCCGTCCGACAACGTGCCGTCGCCCATCATCTCCATGAACAGGGCGGCCGCGTTGCCGAAGTCGAACCAGTCGCGCTGCCAGCGCCACTGGAAGTCGCCGCCGTAGATGAACCACGATCCGCCGATGCCGGCGACCTCGTAACGGGTGCCGTCGGCCCGGGTCGCGTCGGCGATCTGGCGCCAGAACCCGATGACCATCCCCTTGGCCTCGTCGATGACGATCTCCTCGTAGGGGTACTCCCAGCCGTCGAGCCCGGCCATCTCCTCCCCGAGCGCGAGCTCGCGGATCTCGTCGCG
>JAAYBP010000047.1 GCA_012730075.1 Acidimicrobiales bacterium
CGTACTCGATGCCCAGCTGCACGGCCTTGCCCACGTCGTCGTCGTGGATGTCGGCCACCAGGGCCAGGGCCAGGTCGATGCCGGCCGACACCCCCGCCGCGGTCCACACCTTGCCGGCGCGGACGACCCGCTGTTCCGTGGGCCGGGCGCCGTAGGAGGCCAGTTCGTCGTACGCGAACCAGTGGGTGGTGGCGTCGAGCCCGTCGAGGAGGCCCGCCGCGCCGAGCAGGAGGGCACCGGTGCAGACCGACGTCGTCCACGTGGTGTGCTCGTGGGCGGCCTCGATCCACTCGACGATCGGCGCCCGGTCCCGGGCGAGTCGACGGGTGACGAAGCCGCCCGGCACGAGCAACCAGTCGGGCCGCGGGACGTCGTCGAACGTGTGCTCGACGTCGAGGTGGAGCAGCTCGTTGTCGTCGGACAGGCGACCCCGCTCGGCGGCGCACAGCACGACCTCGGTGTCGAGGAGCTGGGTCAGCACCTGGTAGGGGCCGATGGCGTCGAGGGCGGTGAAGCCGGGGTAGAGGCCGATGGCGATCTGCACGGTGGGGTCCTCCTCGGGACGGGCTGGGTCGGTGGTGGTCGGTCGAGCGGGTGGGTTGGTGGGTGGCCAGGGCTGGTGGGTCGGGACCCGACGGTCAGGGGTGGTGGGAGAAGTGCTGGCGGTAGCGGGCGGGGGTGGTACCGACCCGGCGGGCGAAGGCGCGGTGCAGCGTCTCGGGCCGGCCGAACCCGACCCGCGTGGCGACGGCGGCGACGCCGAGGTCGGTGGTCGCGAGGAGCCGGCGGGCGGCCTCGATGCGGAGCGCCTCGACGTGGGCGGCCGGGGTGGTCCCGACCTCGGCCCGGAAGGTCCGGGCGAACGTGCGCGGGCTCATCGCCGTCCGACGAGCGAGCGCCTCGACGGTGCAGTCCTCGTCGAGGTGGTCCGGCAGCCACGCCTGGAGATCGGCGAGCGCCGGGCTGGTGGCCGTCTGGCCCACGAGGGCGGCGGAGAACTGGGCCTGGCCGCCGGGGCGCCGGGCGAACACGACGAGGTGGCCGGCGACCTCGTGGGCGACCGGCGCGCCGAGGTCGACCTCGACCATCGCCAGCGTCAGGTCGATGCCGGCGGTGACCCCGGCGGAGGTCCAGCGGTCGCCGTCGCGCACGTAGATGGCGTCGGGTTCGACCTCGACCGACGGTCCGAGGGCGGCGAGGTGGTCGGACCACGCCCAGTGGGTGGTGGCCCGGTGGCCGTCGAGGAGTCCGGCGGCGGCGAGCACCAGGGCGCCGGTGCACACCGACGCCACCCGGTCGGCCCGGGCGGCGAGGTCGCGCACCGTCGCGAGGAAGCGCTCGTCGTCGAGGTGCTCGCGGGTACCGCGGCCACCGACGACGAGGAACGTGTCGAGCCGCCGGGGGAGGTCGGCCCGGGCGGTCGTCGGGGTGATCGCGAGGCCGCTGCTGGTGCGAACCGGCCGGTCGTCGGGGCTCACGACGTGCAGGGCGTAGGCGCCGCCGCCCGCGACCTGGTCGGCGGTGTCGAGCACCTCCATCGGGCCGGCCAGGTCGAGGTGCTGGAGCCGGTCGAAGACGAGGAGGGCGATGGCGCGGGGCCGGGTCACGCCGTCATCGTGCGCCTCCGTCGCGCTGGCAGCAAGGACAAGCGACTGACGATCCCTGCCAACGGCGCGGTCAGGTCGCGGAGATCGCGCGGCCGCGGATCATGGTGCGCACCAGGGGGAAGGCCTTGCGGGCGCTCTCGCGGGTGAGGTCGTCGACCTCGAACCCGGCGGCGGCGATGTCGTCTCCGGTGCGGCGGGTGAGGCGGCAGCCGCCGGCGACGTGCGGCCACACGTGATCGGCCCGCCGCTGCCAGCGCAGCCGGTCGGGCTTGTCGTCGGCGGCGACGTGCTCGATGAAGGCGAACGTGCCGCCGGGCTTGAGCACCCGCCGCACCTCGGCGAGCACCGCCTGGACGTCGGGCACCGAGCACAGGACGAGCATCGAGGTCACCGCGTCGGCCTCGCCGTCGCCGAGCGGGAGCGACGTGGCCGGGGCCCGGACGACCTCGACGTCGACGCCGTCGGGCACCTCGTCGAGGCGGGCGCGGAGGTGTTCGAGCATCGGCGCGGACGGGTCGGTGAGGATCAGCCGGTCGACGGTCGGCGGGACGTGGGCGAGGTTGGCCCCGGTGCCCGAGCCGATGTCGACCACGGTGCCGGCGAGGTCCGCCATCACCTCGGCCCGCCACGCGGCGAGCCCGGCCTCCTCCATCGGGGCCATCACCTTGTCGAACACGGCGGCGAACAGCCGGTCGCGGATGCTCATCCGATCACCCCCTCGCGGCGCAGGGCGGCGAGGGCGTCGTCGTCGAGGCCGAGCTCGGCGCGCAGCACCTCGTCGGTGTGCTCGCCCAACCAGGGGATTCGGGTCTCGGGGCCCTCGGCCACGCCGCTCATCTTGACCGGGTTGCCCGGCACGAGCACGGGCTGCTCGACGCCGTCGGTGCGCGGCACCTCGACCAGCATGTGGCGGGCGGCGACGTGGGGATCGGCGACCACCTGCTCGTCGCGCAGGCAGGGTCCGGCCGCCACCCCCGCGGCGCCCAGCTCGCGGCTGGCCTCGAGCGAGGTGCGGGTCGATGCCCAGGTCTCGATCGCGGGGCGCAGCACGCCGTCGAGGTGGTCGATCCACCCCTGGCGGTCGGCGAAGCGGGCGTCGTCGACCCACTCCGGGTGGCCGATCACCTCGACCAGGCGGGCGAACTGGTGCTCGCGGCCGACCTGCACGATGAACCACCCGTCGGCGGCGCGGAAGCCGTGCATGATCAACGGGCCGAGGTTGCCGTCGCGCAGGCCGAGCGACCAGAAGTTCGTGACGATGTCGGTCATCGCGACCATCGAGTCGAGCATCGCCACGTCGACGTGGGTGCCGCGCCCGGTGCGGTCGCGCTGGCGGAGGGCGGCGAGGACGCCGATGACGCCGAACAGGGCGGTGCCGATGTCGCCCAGGGCGCCGACCGGGGCCACCGCGGGCGGGTCGTCGCCGGTGCGCTTCATCTCGTAGATGCCCGACATGGCCTCGACGATCGGGGCGAAGGCGGGCAGGTCGCCGTAGGGCGAGCCGGAGTGCCCGAACCCGCTGACCGACAGGTAGATCGTCGGCGGGTGCACGGCGGCGACCGCGTCGTAGTCGAGCCCGAGGCGGCCGAGCGCGCCGGCCCGGAAGTTCTCGGCGACGACGTCGAAGCGCGGCACCAGGTCGAGGACGAGCCGCCGTCCCGCGTCGGACTTGAGGTCGACGCAGATGCTCCGCTTGCCCAGGTTGGTGCGGAGGAAGGTCGCCCCGACCCGGCGGCCCTCGGGGTCGGTGATCGCCGGGAGCGACCCCCGCCCCTGGTCGCCGGACCCGATCGCCTCGACCTTGACCACGTCCGCGCCGAGGCGGGCGAGGAGCTGGGTGGCCCACGGGAGGGCCTGCATCTGCTCGAGGGCCAGGATCCGCACGCCGTCGAGCGGCTTGCCGTTGGCCAGGTCGTCGGGGTTCACCACGTCGCCGAGTTGCACGGGCCCGATCGTAGGAGCCGGACCTGACGCCCCGTCAGGTCACGACGGCCGGACCGACGCCGTACCGTGGCCCGTCGTGGCCGATGCCCCGCCGCCCGCCTCCGACGACGAGGCCCCCGACCCCGAGCCGCAGCAGGGACGGGAGCCCGACCCGGACCCGGACCCGGATCCCGCGACGGGCCAGGACCAAGAGGCGGACCCCGACCCGGGGATCGCTCCCGCCCAGGAGCCGGAGTCCGGCCCGGACGGGGAGCCCGAGCCGGTGGTGGTGCGGCGGGTGGAGCGCTACCGCCACGCCTTCGTCGCCCCGTGGTCGCGGCGGCGGGCCCGGCGGGTCGGGCTGGTCGCCGCGGTGCTCGTGGTGCTCGGCCCCGTGCTCGGCACGGCGGTCGCCCTGCTGCTGATCCCGTCCGAGCCGGGCGACGTGCTCGACGTCGACCAGGACCGACCGGCGGTGCTCGACGTGCGGGGCACGATCCGCTCGATCGACCCCGTGCGCGGCGAGATGAACCTCCAGCTCGTCGTGGTGCGCAGCGAGCGCCACGACCCCGATGCCGACACGGCCGCGGTGGTCGACGAGACGGGTCTGCTCACCGAGGACCTCACCCTCGTGGTCAACGACGCCGATGGTCGCACCGCGCGCACCCTGGCCGAGGGCGGACCGCCGGGGACGGTGACCGCGACGCTCGCCCTCACCGGGTCACGGGCCAACCGCTACCCGGTCGACCGGTACAAGGCGACCCTGCTGGTCGCGGCCCGCACCGAGGACGGCGACGCGGTGCCGGTCCGGCTGTCGCTGCGGTCGAGCGAGCCGGAGTTCACGATCGACGTCGCCGACGCCACCGCCACCGACGAGGCGGCGGTCGCCGACCTGCGCGTCGGTCGCAGGGGAGCGGTGATCGGCTGGGCCGCGTTCTTCGTGGTCGTGTGCTGGATGCTGGCGATCGGCGCCGCGTCGATCGGGTGGACCACCGTCGTGCACGGGATCACCTCGCCCGCGTGGGGGTGGGGCTTCCTGATCGGCATCCTGTTCGCCCTGCCGCCGCTGCGCTCGGCGCTGCCGGGTTCGCCACCGTCGGGGTCGCTGGTGGACCTCGCCGCCTTCTACTGGGCGGTCGGCATCGTCGCCCTGACCGTCGTCGCCATGATCGGGTCGTGGAACGTCCGGGTCCGCCGGGCGCCGGGCGAGCCCGACTCGCCCGCCCCCCGGGCCTGAGCCCCGTGGCGGCCATCGATCTGACGGTGCGTCAGATCCGCTCGTAGGCTGGACCGATGCGCGGCATCCTCGCCCTCGGCGCCCACCTGCCCCACCGACGCCTCGACCGCACGACCATCGCCGCGGTCGCGGGCGGGGGCGGGGGCAAGGGCACCCGCACCGTCGCCGGCTACGACGAGGACGCCACCACCCTCGCGGTCGAGGCCGGCCGGACCACCCTCCGGGACCACGCGGGGCCGGCGCCCGACGCCCTGTGGTTCTGCACGGCGACGCCGACCTACCTCGACAAGACCAACGCGGCCGCCGTCCACGCCGCCCTGCGCCTGCCCGACGAGGCGGTCGCCGCCGACTTCGGCGGCGCCGCCCGCTCGACCGTCGCCGCCCTGCGCGCCGCCCTGGGCGGGGCCGGCACGACGATGGTGGTCGCGGCGGACGTCCGCCCCGGGCTCCCCGGGAGCCCCGACGAGTCGGCGGGGAGCGACGCGGCCGCGGCGGTGGTCGTGGGCGAGGGCGGCGACGACGCCCCGGTCCTCGCCGAGCTGATCGGGGCCGCGTCGCGCACCGAGGAGTTCCTCGACCGTTGGCGCACCCCCGGCGACGCCCGCACCCGCCAGTGGGAGGAGCGCTTCGGCGAGACCCGCTACGTCCCCCTCGGCCGGGCCGCCTTCGCCGCCGCCCTCGACGCGGCGGGCCTCGACGCCGACGCGGTCGACACGGTCGTGATCGCATCGCCCCACGCCCGCGCCGCCCGCTCGACCGCCCGGGCCCTGAAGCTCGCCGACGGCGTGCTCGCCGACGACCTGGGCGCGACCGTCGGCAACCCCGGGGCGGCCCAGGCGCTCCTCCTGCTGACCGCCGCGGTCGAGGCCGCCGCGCCCGGCCGGGTCATCGTCCTGCTCTCGCTGGCCGACGGCGCCGACGCCCTCGTGTTCCGCACCACCGACGCCGCCGCGGGGCGCGAGCCGGTCCGCCCCGTCGCCGCCCAGGTCGCGGCGGGCGCCCCGATCCCGTACCCGACCTACCTCCGCTGGCGGGGCCTGCTCGCCACCGAGCCGCCCCGACGCCCCGAGCCCGCCCGGCCCAGCGCATCGGCCGCCGGGCGCAGCGAGGACTGGAAGTTCGGGTTCGTCGCGTCGGCCGACCGCTCGAGCGGCGTGGTGCACATGCCGCCCGCCCGGGCGCCGATGGGCGGCGGCCCGATCGACGACATGGAGGCCCGTCCGATGGCCGACGCGGTCGGCACGGTCGTCACGTCGACGATCGACCGGCTCGCGTACTCGCCGAGCCCGCCGATCGTCTTCGCGGTCGTCGACTTCGACGGTGGCGGGCGACTGCCGGTCGAGCTCACCGACTGCGACGCCGGCGAGATCGGCATCGGCACCCGCGTCGAGATGACGTTCCGCCGCCTGTTCACCGCCGACGGCATCGCCAACTACTTCTGGAAGGCCCGGCCGCAGCGCGACGCCGCCGGAGCCGTGGTCACCACGGCGGCCGAGGCCGCGGGCTGAGGGAGAGGAGACGACCATGGGATCCCACGGCATCCGCGACCGCGTCGCCGTCGTCGGCATGGGCTGCACGCCCTTCGCCGAGCACTTCGACAAGGGCCTCGACGACCTGATCGTCGAGGCGACCACCGACGCGCTCGGTGCGGCGGGCATCGAGCGGTCCGACGCCGACGCCTGGTGGCTCGGCACCGCCCAGTCCGGCATGAGCGGCATCGTGCTGGCCAAGGCCCTCCAGCTCGACGGCGTCCCGGTCACCCGAGTCGAGAACATGTGCGCCACCGGCTCCGAGGCGCTCCGCCAGGCGGCCTACGCGGTCGCGTCGGGCGCCTA
>JAAYBP010000357.1 GCA_012730075.1 Acidimicrobiales bacterium
ACGACGGGTGGCGCTCACCCGGAGGTGCCGTACGCTCGACGGTCGAGCCGGCCGCGGCCGCGCGCGGCGGGCGGAAGGGGACCGCGATGAGCTCCACGACCGACGTCCGAGGCGGGGTCCGCGTCGACGGACTCCCCGACCACGTGGTCGTCCGCCAGCTCTACCTCGGCTGCCTGTCGCAGGCGTCCTACCTCGTCGGCGACTCGCGGACCGGTCGGGCGATCGTCGTCGACCCGCGGCGCGACGTCGCCGAGATCCTCGCCGCCGCGGCCGCCGAGGGCCTGACGATCGAGATGGTCGTCGAGACGCACTTCCACGCCGACTTCCTCTCCGGCCACCTCGAGGTCGCCGACGCCACCGGCGCCGCGATCGGCATCGGCCGGGCGGGCGCCACCGAGTTCCCGTCGGTGGCCCTCGCCGACGGCGACGTGATCGACCTGGGCGGCGTGGCGGTCGAGGTGATGGAGACCCCGGGCCACACGCCGGAGTCGATCTCCCTCGTCGTGCGGCCCGAGCCCGGCGCCGACCCGGTGGCCGTCCTCACCGGCGACACGCTGTTCATCGGCGACGTCGGGCGGCCCGACCTCCTCGTCGCGGCGGACGTCCCGGCCGAGGACCTCGCCACCGCCCTGCACGCCTCGCTCGGGCGGTTGATGGAGCTGCCCGACGCGACCCTGGTGCTGCCCGCCCACGGCGCGGGGTCGGCCTGCGGGCGGGCGCTGTCGACCGAGACGGTGTCGACCATCGGCGAGCAGCGCCGCGTGAACTACGCGGTGCAGCCGATGACGACCGAGCGCTTCGTCGGCCTGGTCACCGAGGGCCAGCCGACCGCGCCCGCCTACTTCAGCCACGACGCCGCCCTGAACCGCCGCGACCACCCGCTGTTCGACGTCGATCCGCCCGTCCCGCTCGACCTCCGTGCGGTCGACGACGCGGTGGCGGCCGGCGCGGCCGTGGTCGACGTCCGTCCGGTGAACGACTTCTCCCGCGGCCACCTCGCCGGGTCGCTCAGCGTCAGCATCGACGGGCGCTTCGCCGAGCAGGTCGGGTCCGTCGTGCCCGTCGGCACCCCGGTCGTGCTGGTCGGCGACGCCGCCGGGGTCGCCGAGGCCAAGGTCCGCCTGGGCCGCATCGGCTTCGACGACGTGGTCGGCGCCCTGGTCGACGTCGAGGCCGCCCTCGCCGATCACCCCGAGCGGTCGCGCCGGCTGTCGCGCCTCACCGCGGAGGAACTGGGGCGTCGTCGCGAATCCCTCGGCGGCGAACTCCAGCTCGTCGACGTGCGCAACCCGGGCGAGGTCGAGGCCGGCCCGCTCGCGGGGGCCGCCAACGTGCCGTTGGCCCGGCTGCGCGGCTCGCTCGACGAGATCGACCGGGATCGGCCCGTCGTGCTGGTCTGCGCGGGCGGCGCCCGCTCGGCGATCGCGTCGAGCCTGCTTCGCGCCGAGGGCTTCCGCGACGTGTCCGACCTGCTCGGCGGGGCCGCCGCCCTCGGCGCATCGCCCGCCTGCTCGGCCACCCCCGATCCCACCCGCGACCCCTCCGCGTCCGCCTGAGCGGGTGACGGGCTGCCGCGATCGTCCCGTTGACGGGAAGCGCCCTCTGCAGGACTCGAACCTGCGCACACGGCTCCGGAGGCCGATGCTCTATCCGCTGAGCTAAGAGGGCTGGGCCGCCGAGCGTAGCAACGACTCCCGCCGGTGACCCCACGCGATCGGCGGCCGGTCCGAGGGGCGAAAATGGCCACGAGCGGGTGGTCCGTCGCGACTCGGACCGCGACGGGCCGGCGGCGAAGCGGCAGCTGACGTCGACGAACCGGTGCGGGGCCCGGAACCGGGCGTCCCTAGGATGCGCGGCTCGTGGACGAGCGCAGCGAGCGGAGCCGACGGTGAGCGGGCCCGGTGGGCCGACCGCGGTCCCGTGGGACCTCCTGCCCGACACGGCCGCGGTCGGCCCCGACGGCGGGCTGACGATCGGCGGTTGCGAGGTGTCGGACCTGGCCGAGCGCTTCGGCACCCCGCTCTTCGTCTACGACGAGGCGCACCTGCGGGCCCGGTGCCGCGAGGCGGTCGCCGCCTTCGGTCCCGGCGTCGCCTACGCGACCAAGGCGTTCCTGTGTCGGGCGATGGCGCGCCTTGCGCACGAGGAGGGGATGCACCTCGACGTGGCGACCTCGGGCGAGCTGCACGTCGCCCTCTCGGCGGGCGTGCCGGCGGACCACCTGGTCATGCACGGCAACAACAAGTCCGAGCTCGAGCTGTCGGCGGCCCGGCAGGTGGGCGTGGGCCGGATCGTCGTCGACTCCTTCGACGAGATCGACCGCCTGGAGCGGATGCACGCCAACGACGAGATCGTGCCGCGGGTGCTGCTGCGGGTGACGCCCGGCGTCGAGGCCCACACCCACGAGTTCGTCCGCACCGGGCAGGACGACTCGAAGTTCGGCTTCACCGTGTCGACCGGGGCGGCCGCCGAGGCGGTCGAGCGGTGCCGCGCCAGCCGGGCCGTCGAGCTGATGGGCATCCACTTCCACATCGGGAGCCAGGTGTTCGTCGCCGACTTCTTCCGCCAGGCGCTCGACGTGGTGGGGCCGTGGTTCAACGGCCTCGACCTGCCGGAGCTGTCGGTCGGCG
>JAAYBP010000358.1 GCA_012730075.1 Acidimicrobiales bacterium
AGCGAACCGGCGCCGAGGGCGTCGGACAGCTTGGCGGCCCGCTCGAGCAGGCGGCTGTGCAGGTAGAACACGTCGCCGGGGTAGGCCTCGCGGCCCGGCGGGCGGCGCAGCAGCAGCGACACGGCGCGGTAGGCCTCGGCCTGCTTCGACAGGTCGTCGTACACCGCGAGGGCGTGCTCGCCGTTCTCCATCCAGTGCTGGCCCATGGCGCAGCCGGCGTAGGGGGCGAGGTACTTGTAGGGCGCCGGGTCCGAGGCGGGCGACACCACGACGACCGTGTACTCCATGGCGCCGTGGGACTCGAGGGTGGCGACGGTCTGGGCGACGGTCGACGCCTTCTGCCCGATGGCCACGTAGACGCACTTAACGCCGAGGCCCTTCTGGTTGAGGATCGTGTCGATCGCGACCGTGGTCTTGCCGGTCTTGCGGTCACCGATGATCAGCTCGCGCTGGCCCCGGCCGATCGGCGTCATGGCGTCGATGGCCTTGATGCCGGTCTGGAGCGGCTCGTGCACGGGCTTGCGGCCCATGATCCCCGGCGCCTGGACCTCCATGCGGCGGGTGCCGACGTTGGTCAGCGGACCCTTGCCGTCGACCGGCTCGCCGAGCGTGTTGACCACGCGGCCGAGCAGGCCGTCGCCGCACGGGACCGACAGGATCTCGCCGGTGGCGCGGACGGTCTGGCCCTCGGCGATGCCGTCGACGTCGCCGAGCACCACGGCGCCGATCGACTCCTCGTCGAGGTTGAGGGCGAGGCCGATCGTGCCGTCCTCGAACTCGAGCATCTCGTTGACGGCGCAGTCGGGCAGGCCGTCGACGCGGGCGATGCCGTCGCCGACCTCGATGACCCGGCCGACCTGGGCGGCGGCCGCGTCGGGCTGGAAGCCCTCGAGGTTCTTGCGGAGGGCGGCGGTGATCTCGTCGGTGCTGATGGTGAGCTCAGCCATGGGGCTCGCTTCTTCCTGGGTTGTTGTGCTGGGCGCCGGGGCGCCGGCGGGACGGGCCTAGAGCGCGGCGCGGAGCTGCTCGAGGCGGCGACGGACCGAGCCGTCGATGACGGTGTCGTCGATCTGGGCGACGACGCCGCCCTGGACGCTGGGGTCGACCGTGACCTTGACCTCGACGCTCTTGCCGGTGGCCCGGCTGAGCGCCTCGGCGAGGCGGGTGGTCTGATCGTCGGAGAGGGCGACCGCGCTGCGGACCTGGGCCACCGCCGCCTCACGGGAGGCGGCGCCCAGGGCGACGAGCGCGTCGACGATGTCGGGGAGCTCCCGGGCCCGACCGTTGCCGACCACGAGACCCACCAGGTTCACGGTGGTCGGCTGGGCCTTGCCGTCGAGCAGGTCGGTGACGATCTGCTGGCGACGGGCGGGCTCGATGTGCGGGTCCGACAGCGCCTCGAGGAGCGCGTCGTCGCCCTCGAGGATCCGGGCGAACCGGAACAGCTCGTCCTCGACCTCGCCGAGGGTGTCCTCGGCGGCGATCACCGCGTGGAACGCGGCGGCGTAGGCGTCGGTCCGCGTGGACATCAGCTCGACGCCCCGACCGAGTCGATGTAGCTGTCGATGAGCGCCCGGTTGGTGGCGTCGTCGAGGTTGCGCTCGACGACCCGCTCGGCGGCGCCGAGGGCGAGGGCGGTGATCTCACCGCGCAGGTCGGCGAGGGCCTGGGTCTTGGAGGCCTCGACGTCGGCCGCGGCGCGCTGGCGCATCTCCGCGATCTCGCCGTCGATGGCGGCGATCCGCTCGGTGCGGACGGCGTCCGCGTCCTGGCGGGCCTCCTCGAGGATGCGGGCGGCCTCGTTGCGGGCGTCGGCGAGCTGACCGTGGTACTGCGAGAGGACCTGCTCGGCCTCGGCCCGGGCGGACTCCGCCGACTCGATGTCGGTGCGGATCTTCTCGGTCCGGTCGTTCATCGCGCCCTTGATGGCGGGATAGCCCTTCCAGAACAGGAAGCCGAAGACGACGAGGAAGCCGAAGGCGCCCCAGATGATCTCGTTGACCTCGGGGAGGATCGGGCTCGGGGCCTGCGTGCAGGCGAGCACCTCCTCCTCGACGTGCTCCTCGAGCTCGGTGCCCTCGAGCCCGGCCTCCTTGGCGTCCTCCACGGCGTGGAGGAAGCAGGCGCCCTCGGTCTCCGCGGCGCCGGCGGGCGACGCGGTGACGAGGAGACCACCGAGGATCAGGGCGAGGACGGCGGCGGCGCGGCCGCCGATTCGTCGCGTGCTGGACATGTACGCCTCCCTCAGCCCTGGCCGAGGAAGAAGACCACGAAGCCGATGAGGGCGAGGGCCTCCACGAAGGCGATGCCGAGGAACATGGTGGTGCGCACCATGCCGGCGGCCTCGGGCTGGCGGGCCATCGCCTGGACCGACTGGCCGACGAGGTAGCCGATGCCGATGCCGGGGCCGATGGCGCCGAGGCCGTAGCAGATGGCCGCGAGGCCGGTGTTGGTGATCTCCATGGTTCGAGGTGAACCTTTCTCTGTTTCTGGTGGGGTTTGCTTGGGGTCTTGGGTCAGTGCTCGTGGCTGACGGCGGCACCGAAGTACACGCCGAAGAGCAGCGTGAACACGTAGGCCTGAAGGAACGAGACCATGATCTCGAAGGCCGTGAAGAACACGACCGCGAACGCCGGCAGCGGCAGGAACACCGCGTACCACTCGGTGGTCCACAGGCCCGCCGAGAGCACCGCGAAGGTGACGAGCAGGATGTGACCGGCGAGCAGGTTGGCGAAGAGACGGACGGTGTGGCTGAACGGCTGGACCAGGAACTTCGAGACGAACTCGATGACCATCACCAGCGGCAGCATCGCCTTGGGCACGCCCGGCGGGACGACGGCGTGCTTCAGGTAGCCGATCGGGCCGTGCTCCTTGAAGCCGGACCCGTGGTAGATGACGTAGGAGAACAGGGCGAGGAACATCGGCAGCGCGATGCGGGCGTTGGCCGGCATCTGGATGACCGGCACCACCTCGAAGATGTTCGTGAAGAAGATGAAGAAGAAGAGCGAGAGCATGAACGGCGGCAGCCACTTGCGCTCGTTGTGGCCGACCGTCGGCTCGATCAGCTGCTGGTCGATGAACTCGACCGAGATCTCGGCGAGGTTCTGCGCCCCGGTCGGCACGAGCTGCTTCTTGTTGCCCAGGACGAAGATCAGGCACGTCAGGATCAGGGCGAACAGGTAGACGAGGACGACCTTGTTGACCTCGTACCAGGCACCCTCGGTGCCGGCGAAGCCGGGCCAGTCGACGATGTGGCCGAGCGGGGGGAAGTGCAGCGCGAACACTTAGCGGAGCTCCTTGGCGGGTTCGGGCTTGAGGCCGGGGAAGGCCAGCGATGCCGAGACATGACGGGTCTCCCAGATGAGGAGACCGAGGTGACCGACGATGAGGGCGAGGCCGAACGGCAGCGGTTCGAGCCACGCCTGGTCGCGGAGGCCCCACACGATGGCGGTTATGAGGCCGAGGCGGATCAGGAAGCCGAAGAGGGCGACGCCCATCACCAGGCCGAGGCTGATGCGGGCGGCCCAGCCGAGCAGGGCGGCGGCGAGGGCGAAGTTGGCGAGCACGAGGGCGACGGCGAGGGCCACCGACGCGACGCCGTCGACGCCCCAGCCGACGAGCCCGACCAGGAGGGCGATCGGGGCGACGACGAGCCCGCGGCGCACCATGTCGCGCACGACCTCGCGCTCGGCGGGGGCGCCGAGGTCGCGGGTGGCGATGACGGGCGCGGTCACGGCCGGTCCTCGGGCCGCTGCGGCAACCGCGGCGCCACCGCCCGGGTACGGGTGGCGGCGGTGTCGTCGAACTCCGCCATGTCGCGGTCGTAGCCGAGCTTCATCTTGACCACGGTGCCGACCACGCCGACGGTGGCGACGGCGATCGTGAAGATCGGGCTGGTGCCGGCGACGCGATCGATCAGCCACCCGATCAGGCCGAACACGACCGGCGTGAGCGCCAGGTCGATGCCCCGACCGAGGGCGTCGTTGAAGCCCCGGTTGAGGTCTTGTCGGGCTCGGAGGTCGAACACTCGGGGGCACCTTGCCGGTCTTCGCAGCGCCCCGCCCACGGGACGCTTGTGAACTGAATCGCAAACTAGCGGGCGGGCCGGGGAGCGCACCAAATCCGCGCGCCCACCCCGGGGGGCCGCGGCGGGCGCACGGTAGCCGCCCGGGCCGCCCGGCGCCGGAGGACCGGAGCGTGCCGACGACCCTGCCCGATCGATGCAACGCTCCGGGGGTGGCTGAGCGTCGGGGGGACATGCCGACCGAAGCGCACGCCGCGGCCCCCACGGGGGCCGATCCCGATCGGAGGGACCGCCTCGCGGCCCTCTACCGCGAGGAGCACGCCGACATGGTGCGCCTCGCCCACCTCCTGACCGGATCGTCAGCGACCGCGGAGGACCTCGTGCACGAGGCGTTCCTCCGCGTGTACGACGCGATCGGCCGCACCGAGCGGCCCGGCGCGTACCTGCGCCGCACGGTCGTCAACCTCTGCCACTCGCACCACCGTCGCCGCGGGGTCGAGGCGCGGTGGCGCGAGCGCCAGGCACCGCCCGAGCCGGCCCTGCCGCCGGAGCTCGACGAGACGTGGCGCGCGATCCAGGCGCTGCCCACCCACCAGCGCGAGGCGCTCGTCCTCCGCTTCCACCTCGACCTCAAGGTCGCCGACGTGGCCGCCCTGCTCGGCCGCCCCGTCGGCACCGTCAAGTCCGACATCCACCGCGGCCTCGCCGCCCTCACCGAGGAGCTCGCCCCGTGAACGACCACGAAACCCCCGACGCCTTCCCCGACACCGCCGACCGCGTGCGCCGCACGCTCGCCGCGGTCGCCACCGCCACGCCGGTCGTCGACCGCGAGGGCGAGCTGCTCGCCGCGCTCGACGCCCGCGACCGCCGATCCGGCCCGGACCGGGCCATCGACGCCACCGTCGACCCCGACGAGCTCGAGGTCGACCTGGACCTCCCGCCCGTCGACGAGCTGGCGGCGCGCCGGGCCTCGCGC
>JAAYBP010000359.1 GCA_012730075.1 Acidimicrobiales bacterium
CCCGGCTTCGGCCACAGCGTGTACCGCACCGGCGATCCGCGCCTCGAACCGCTCCTCGACGCGGTCCGGACCCTCCCGGACCCCGACGATCGCCTCGCCGTCGTCGACGCCGTCCGCCTCCACGCCGGCAGCCGGGTCGCCATCCAGCCCAACGTCGACTTCGGCCTCGCCGCCCTCGCGTTCGTCGGCGGCCTCGATCCCGACGTCCCCCTCTTCGCCGTCGCCCGCCTCGCCGGCTGGGCCGCCCACGTCGTCGAGGAGGAGACCGAGCGTCCGGTCCGCTTCCGCGGCCTCAGCACCCCACCCTGAGGCACCCGTGTTACATCCGGGGTCAGACCCCAGATGTAACACGGCCCGATGACATCTCAGCGACGTTCGAGGCGGTGTCGAGGTACATGGCGGACGACTCCGCCGACTGACCGTTGGCAACCCCCGGCGGCGGGGCGGCAGAGGTCGTGGGACCGGTTCTTTGGGCCGGGGGAGCTCGGCCATTCCCGCCAGTGCCAGTGAAGCACCGTTTCGAGGACGGGATCAGCGGAGCTCAGCAAGTCGACGTGCACGTCCACCGGCCCATCGTCTCATGCGGATCGAGCCCCACCTCTGCCGCCCCGGCGCAGAGTCCGGAGAATGCTCCCCCTTCAGGTCCTCCTCCGGGTCGTTGGGACTTGGGTGGACCTGTGTTGTTCTGCCGAGATCAGCCGCTGGGGTCTACGACGAGATCGAGTGACGTGGGGAGTGAGCCGTAGCGCAAGACCAATGCCAGCTCTTTGGCCTGGGTCTCAGTGAATCCTCCGGAAATCGAGATGTCTTCGCGCTCGAAGCTCGCGGCTTGCACCGTCGGGGCAGAGCGAACCTCGGAGTCAATGACGATCGCGAGCTGGCCGGTAGGACACGCCGCGGTTGGCGGGAAGCAGACGCCTGCCAGCTCGTTGAAGGCCCCGATTCCGTCCTCGGTCAGCGTGAGGGCGACGGACCATTGGCCACTCGGATCCAGTTGCGCATCGGCGTCCTCGACGATCGAGCCCGTCAGCTCCGCCGGTCCGAGTTGGTACCGCGCTTCGCCTGGTTCGTCGAGCACAACAGCGTCTGGTGCGAGATCGTCCTCGGGTGGGGTGGTCGTCAGCGGCGGTTCGCCAGCCTCCAGGGGGAGGGTCATCAGCACCGGTCTGAACCGGAGCTCGGCCGTCGCTCCTAAGACGTCCGCCACGTCTCGCAGACGTGCGACCTCGGACTCCGGGGCCTCAACGGAGACGGTGTCGCCGTCCACCGTGACCGACGCACCCTGTGCCCCGAGTGCGTCGAGCCGGTTCTCGAGGATCGACGTCAGCTGGTCGACACCCTGATCGGTGAGCTCGCCTCCGAGGCGAAACGTCAGGGAAGTGGTCGCGTCATCCGTGCGTACTGCATCCCGCTCGCCATCGCCGGCGCACGCGCCGACGGCGACGGCGACGATCGCTACGAGGCAGGCCAGCAACCGTCTCACGGCAGCGCACGCTACCGCTGAGTCGACCACTCGGACTCGGCCTCCTCCTCGGGACGACCCACCTGGGGTCAGACCCCAGATGTAACAACGGGCTTCTGTTACATCTGGGGTCTGACCCCAGATGTAACACGGGTCAGTCGATGGCCCAGCGGGGCGGGCGCTTCTCCATGAAGGAGGCGATGCCCTCCTGCGCCTCGTCGGAGGCGAACAGGCGGGCGGAGGTGGCCGCCAGCTCGTCGGCGTCGCGGTCGAAGGCTCGGAGCATCGCCCTCGTGGTGAGCGCCTTGGACTCGGCGAGGCCCTGGGGCGACGAGCGCCGGAACGCCTCCGCGTAGCGGTCGAGCGCGGCGTCGAGTCCGGCGCCGTCGTCGGCCGCCTCGGTGATCAGCCCGATCGCGACGGCCTCGGCGGGGCCGAAGGTCTCCCCGGTGAGGAACGTCCGCGACGCGGCGCGGTCGGTCAGCCGGGGCAGGACCGTCAGCGAGATCATCGCCGGCGACAGGCCCAGCCGGGCCTCGGTGAGGGCGAAGGTCGACGACGGACCCGCGATGACGACGTCGCAGGCACCGACCAGGCCCATGCCGCCCGCCCGGACGTGGCCGTCGATGCGGCCGACGACGGGCACCGGCGCCTCCAGGATCGAGCGGAGCAGGTCGACCAGCCGGGCCGTTCCCTTCCCGGGACCCCCCTCACGCGCCGCCTCGGCCAGATCGGCCCCGGCGCAGAACGTCGTCCCGGTGTGGGCCAGCACGACCGCCCGGGCGGCGTCGTCGGCCACCGCGGCCGCCAGATGGGCGGCGAGCTGGGTGACCAGGGCCGCCGAGAGGGCGTTGCGGTTGGCGGGCGAGTCGAGCGTGATCGTGGCGATCCCGCGCTCGACCCTCAGGTGGACGACCTCGTCCGCCTCGCTGCCCTCGGTCGCCCCGGCCGTCGGGGCCTTCGGGTCGGTCACGTCGGATCCTCCGTATCTCCGAACACCGGCAGGGTGCCGGTCCCGGCCGTCGGC
>JAAYBP010000360.1 GCA_012730075.1 Acidimicrobiales bacterium
AGCTGGCGCCAGTACGACTTCGAGCCGAAGATCAGGTACTCGGCCAGGTTGGCGGCGAGGTAGTTGAGCATCAGGGTCGTGATGATCTCGTTCGTGTTGGCCCAGGCGCGCAGGGCGCCGGCGATCGCCGCCCAGGCCGCGCCCGCCGCCGCGCCGGCGAGCAGCATCGCCGCCACGGTCACGGCGAGCGGACCGTCGCCGACCGCCAGCCCCGCCGCCGACGCACCGACCGCGCCCATGACGAACTGGCCCTCGCCGCCGATGTTGAACACGTTCATGCGGAACGCCACCGCGGCGGCGAGCCCGGTGAACAGCAGGGGCGTGGCCGCGATCAGCGTGGCCGACAGCGCCCCGTCCGCGAGGAAGCCGCGATCGAGGATCCGCTCGTAGGCGGCGATGGGATCGGCGCCGTCGAGGGCCACGATGACGCCGCCGAGGACGAGGGCGACGACGACCGAGCCGAGCGGGACGAGGACGCTCAGCCGGCGAGGCCGCTCGACGCGCGGTTCGAGGCGGATCACGAGGCGCTCCGCCCGGCGACCAGGTCGCCGCCCATCAGCAGGCCGAGGTCCTCGACGTCGGCGTCGGCCCGGTCGAGCTCGGAGAGGATGCGCCCCTCGTAGATCACCGCCACCCGGTCCGCGAGGCTCAGGATCTCGTCGAGGTCCTCGCTCAGGAGCAGCACGCCGACGCCGTCGTCGGCCGCGGACACGATCAGGTCGCGCACCGTCTCGATGGCGCCGACGTCGAGCCCCCGGGTGGGGGAGGCGGCGAGCAGCACCCGGGGCCGGGCCGAGAGCTCCCGGGCGAGGAGCACCTTCTGGACGTTGCCGCCCGAGAGGAGCCGGGTGGGCGTGGTCGGCCCCGGGGTGCGGATGTCGAACTCGTCGATGAGGGCCCGGGCCCGCTCGCGGAGCCGTCGTCGGCGGACGAACGGTCCGGCGGCCAGGGGCGGGTGGCGGTGCGCGAGCAGGGCCAGGTTGTCCTCGACGGGGAGAGACGGGGCCAGGCCGGTGTGCAGACGGTCCTCGGGGATGATGCCCAGTCCGGCGCGGTGGGCGCGGCGCGGGTCCGGGCGACCCATCGGGGTCCCGGCGATCTCGACGGTGCCCGCCGTCGCGTGGCGGCCGCCGGCGATGACCTCGGCCAGCTCGCGCTGACCGTTGCCGGCGACGCCACAGATTCCGAGCACCTCGCCCGCGTGCACGGTGAGGTCGATGCCCCGCAGGGCGGGTTCACCCCGGTCTCCGGCCGCCTCGACGCCGTGGACGCGCAGGACGACCTCGTCGCCGGGGGGACGGCGACGAGGCATCCGGTCGGCGGACAGCACGACGTCGCGCCCGACCATCAGGCGGGCCAGCTCGCGGCTCGTGGCGTCGGCCAGGAGCCGGGTGCCCTCGGCCCGCCCGTCGCGGAGCACCGTGACGCGATCGGCGACGGCGCGCACCTCGTCGAGCTTGTGGGAGATGAACACCACGGACCGCCCCTCGCCGGTCATGCGCCGGAGCACCGCGAACAGCGCCTCGGCCTCGTGCGGCGTCAGCACCGCGGTGGGCTCGTCGAGGATGAGGACGCGCGCGTCGCGCGACAGGGCCTTCAGGATCTCGACCCGCTGCTGCTCGCCGACCGAGAGCTGCCAGATCCGGGCGGACGGGTCGACCGGCAGGCCGTATCGGTCGCCGAGGTCGCGGACCAGCGCGGCCGACGCCCGGCGGGCGAGGGGACCGCGGCGGCCGAGGGCCACGTTCTCCGCGACGGTGAACGTCTCGACCAGCCGGAAGTGCTGGTGGACCATGCCGATGCCCGCCTCGATGGCATCGCGCGGTGAGCGGAAGGCGACCGGGTTCCCGTCGATCTCGACGTGGCCCTCATCGGGCCGGTAGAGGCCGGTGAGGACGTTGGAGAGGGTCGACTTGCCGGCGCCGTTCTCGCCGAGGAGGGCGTGGACCTCGCCGGGGGCGACGTCGAGGTCGACCGCCTCGTTCGCGACCACGCCGCCCGGGAAGCGTTTCGTGACGCCGCGCGCGGCCAGCGCCGGAGCCACCGCTCCGGCGCCGGCCGCGTCGTCGGCGGGCGCGGTCAGGGCGACGCGTCCCCGTCGACGCCGTCGATGAACCAGTCCATGGCGAGGATGTCCTCGAGGGACATCGACTCGCCCTCGGGCACCCGCTCGGTGCCGTCCTGGTCCACGAGGGGTCCGGCGAACTCGTAGAAGTCACCGGAGACGAGGTCGTCCTCGCGCTGGCCGATCAGGTCCCGGGTCTCCTGGGTGACCAGGTCGCCGAAGGGCGCCAGGCTGACGAAGCCGTCGGCGATGCCGCCGTAGTAGTCGCCGGTCTCCCACGTGCCGTCGATGACGGCCTGGATGCGCTCGGCGTAGTAGGTGCCCCAGTGGTACAGCGAGGCGGTCAGCCACACCTCGGGCAGGTTCTCGCTCTGGTCCGAGTCGTAGCCGACGAAGGGCAGACCGGCCTCGTTGGCCGCCTCGCCCGAGGCCGGGCTGTCCTGGCCCGAGGCGATGGCGTCGACGCCGTCGGCGATCAGGCTGTCGGCCGCCTGGCGCTCGGTCTCGGGGTCGAACCAGGTGTTGGTCCAGACGACCTTGGTGGTGGCGGTCGGGTTGACCTCGGCCACACCGACCTGGAAGGCGTTGATGTGGCGGATCACCTCGGGGATGGCGAACGGGGCGACGAAGCCCACGGTGCCGCCCTCGGGGATGGCCGCACCGGCGGCGAGGCCGGTGAGGTAGATCGTGTCCTCCGACGCGCCGAAGTAGGTGGCGACGTTCGGGAGCCCACCGGTGTCGAGGCCGGTGGCGTGCTCGAACTTGACGTCGGGATGCTCGGCGGCGACCTCCTTGATGGCGTCGCCGTAGCCGAAGGAGTTGGCGAAGATGATGTCGGCGCCGTCGGCGATCATGTCGCGCATCGCCTGGGCCGCCTCGGGCCCCTCGGGCACGTTCTCCTTGTAGGTCAGCTCGGCGGTGTCGCCCAGGGTCTCGGCGGCGTCGGCCCGGCCGGCCTCGTGGGCCTGGGTCCAGCCTCCGTCGTTGATCGGCCCGATGTAGATGAAGCCGGCGGTGACGACGTCGTCGCCGCTGCCGTTCCCCGTGCCGGAGTCGTCGCCGGAGTCGTCGCCTCCACAGCCCGCGCCCAGGAGGGCGAGGACGGCGACGAGCGCGAGGGGGAGGAGCCGGCGTCGCCGCCGCTCGGAGGTGGATCGGAACACGTGGGGTCTCCTGGGAATGGTCGGGGCCTGGCGGGATCCGGTGGGTCGCCGGGTGGGGCGCCCCCCGGTAGGGGCGGAGGGTAGAGCAGGCCGTCCGGCGGTCCTGCATCCGAGCGCGGGACCGGCGCGAGGGGTCCCGGCGCGGGCGTCGGAACGCCGATACCCTGACGGGGCAGTCAACGACGACGCAGGGGGTGCGCCATGGCCGCCACCGACCGAGAGGTCGCGGAGCCCGGACCGAACGCCGAGCCGGTCGAGATCGACCGGGTGATCATCCGGGTCGCGGGCGACTCCGGGGACGGGATGCAGCTCACCGGCGACCGGTTCACCAGCGCCAGCGCGCTGTTGGGCAACGACATCGCCACGCTGCCCGACTTCCCCGCCGAGATCCGGGCCCCGGCCGGGACCCTCGCGGGGGTCAGCGCGTTCCAGGTGCAGATCTCCGACCACGAGATCACGACCCCGGGCGACCGCCCCGACGTGCTCGTCGTTATGAACCCCGCCGCCCTCCGCAAGGAGCTCGGGCGGCTCGATCCCGGCGGCACGCTGCTCGTCAACACCGACGCCTTCGACGAGCGGAACCTCACCAAGGCCGGGTACCGCACCGATCCGCTCGGCGACGGCAGCCTCGACGGCTACCGGCTGTTCGAGGTGCCGATGACGTCGCTCACCAAGGAGGCGGTGCAGCCGCTCGGCGTGAAGCCGCGCGACGCGGAACGGTCGAAGAACTTCTTCGCCCTCGGCCTGCTGTCGTGGATGTACACCCGTCCGCTCGAACCGACCGTGACCTGGGTCGAGAGCCGCTTCGGGTCGAAGCCGTCGGTGCGCGACGCCAACCTGGCCGCGCTGCGCGCCGGGCACGCGTTCGGCGAGACGGCCGAGCTGTTCGACCACCCGTACCGGGTGAAGCCCGCCTCGCTCGCGTCGGGCACGTACACGAACGTCACCGGCAACACCGCCCTGGCGTGGGGACTGATCGCGGCGAGCCGCCTGTCGGGCCTGCCGGTGTTCCTCGGCAGCTACCCGATCACGCCGGCGTCGGACATCCTCCACGAGCTCAGTCGCCACAAGGAGTTCGGCATCCGCACCCTCCAGGCCGAGGACGAGATCGCGGGCATCGGCTCGGCGATCGGAGCCTCCTTCGGTGGGCACCTGGGCGTCACCACCACCAGCGGCCCGGGCCTGGCCCTGAAGTCCGAGGCCCTGGGCCTGGCGGTGAGCCTCGAGCTGCCGCTGGTCGTCATCGACATCCAGCGCGGCGGACCGTCGACCGGTCTGCCGACCAAGACCGAGGCGTCCGACCTGCTCCAGGCGATGTACGGCCGCCACGGCGAGTCGCCGGTGCCGGTCGTCGCCGCCCGGAGCCCGTCGCACTGCTTCGCCGCCGCCATCGAGGCGGCCCGCATCGCGCTGCGCTACCGCACGCCGGTGATCCTGCTCTCCGACGGGTACCTCGCCAACGGCTCGGAGCCGTGGCGGCTGCCCGACGTGGCCGATCTGCCCGACATCTCGGTGCCGTTCGCGACCGAGCCCAACCACACCGGCCCCGACGGCGAGGCGGTGTTCTGGCCGTACCTGCGCGACCCCGAGACCCTCGCCCGGCCGTGGGCGGTGCCCGGCACCCCCGGCCTCGAACACCGCATCGGTGGCCTGGAGAAGGAGGACGGCTCGGGCAACATCAGCTACGAGCCATCGAACCACGAGCTGATGACCGAGCGGCGGGCCGCCAAGGTCGCGGGCATCGCCCACGACATCGCCCCGGTGACGCTCACCGGCGATGTCGACGGGGCCGACCTCCTGGTCCTCGGCTGGGGGTCGACCTGGGGGGCGATCGACGGCGGCGTCGAGCGCAGCCGGGCCCGCGGGCTGCGGGTCGCCCACGCCCACCTCACCCACCTGAACCCGTTCCCGCCCAACCTGGGCGAGGTGCTGGCCGCCCATCCGAGGGTGCTGGTGCCGGAGATGAACCTCGGTCAGCTCTCCCGGCTGGTCCGGGCCGAGTACCTGGTCGACGCCCGGGCGGTCACCAAGGTGCGGGGCGTGCCGTTCACGGCCTCGGAGATCGAGGACGCCATCGTCAAGGAGATGGGCGCGTGACCGCCGCGCCGATGAGAGGAGGACACCGTGGCTGACGTGCTCGTGCCCGACCCGACCACGACGCCGAAGGACTGGTCGAGCGACCAGGAGCCCCGGTGGTGCCCGGGGTGCGGCGACTACTCGATCCTGAAGGCCGTCCAGATGCTCATGCCGACGCTCGGCGTGGCGCGGGAGGACACCGTGTTCCTCTCCGGCATCGGCTGCGCCGCCCGGTTCCCGTACTACATGGACACCTACGGGATGCACACGATCCACGGCCGGGCGCCCGCGATCGCCACCGGTCTGGCGATGAGCCGTCCCGACCTCGACGTGTGGGTGGTCACCGGCGACGGCGACGCGCTGTCGATCGGTGGCAACCACCTGATCCACGCCCTGCGCCGCAACGTCGACATCACGATCCTGCTGTTCAACAACCAGATCTACGGTCTGACCAAGGGGCAGTACTCACCGACGAGCGAGATCGGGAAGGTCACCAAGTCGACGCCGTTCGGCAGCCTCGACCAGCCGTTCAACCCGGTGAGCCTGGCCCTCGGCGCGGAGGCGACGTTCGTCGCCCGCACCCACGACATGGATCGTGCCCACATGATGGAGACGATCCGACGGGCCCACGACCACAAGGGGGCCGCCCTGGTCGAGGTGTACCAGAACTGCAACGTGTTCAACGACGGTGCGTTCGAGGCGATCACCGGGCGGGCCAACCGCGAGTCGATGCTCATCCCGCTGCGCCACGGCGAGCCGATCCGCTTCGGTGCCGAGGGGGAGCGCGGCGTCGTGCTGGACGGTCAGGCCGGGGCGCGGATCGTCGACGTGGCCGAGGTGGGGGAGGACGCCCTGCTCGTGCACGACGAGGCCCGCGACGACCCCGGCTTGGCGTTCATGTTGAGCCGGCTGGCGTCCGGGCCCCACGAGGCGACACCGATCGGCGTGTTCCGGGCCGTCGAGCGGCCCGACTACGCGGCCGAGACCGACCGCCAGCTCGCGGCCGCGACCGCAGGCGGCGACGCCGACCTCGCCTCGCTCCTGCGCTCCCGTCCCACCTGGGAGGTCTGAGCCGGGGCGCGGCCGCGGGAGGGCCCGGGATCGGACTAGCAGGGCCGGAAGTACCGAAGCCCAGCACGGCGTGCCGTGAGCGCCGTCCGGCTCAGCGAGCCGGACTTCTTTCACCATACCGTTGCATTGGGTACATGTGTTCGTGTATGGTGTCGGCACGCTCTTCGAGGACCAGAGCGCAGCACCGGTCCTCCGATCCACTTTTCGTCCCCGCCCCTCGCGTTCGAGTGGCCGGGGAGATTCCAGGGAGAACCCTCCGGCCGGTCCTTCGGTCGTTCGGGTTTGTCGTCTCCCCGTGGAGGTGAGCGTTGTGAGCCAGGTGCATGACACTGCGACGGCTGAAGCTCTCGATGCGCTGTCCGCCTCGGTGGATGCCCTGCTCGCCGCGGGGGTGTCGCCGTTCGGTGTGGATGATGCGCGGGTGTTGATCGGTGAGGTGGAGTCGCTGGCCCGGCGGGTGCGGGCGGTGCAGGTCGAGTTGGTCGATGCGATCGACCGCAGCGGTGTGCACCGGGTCGACGGGCACCGCTCCGCGCGGGCGATGGTCGCCCATGGGGCGAACCTGTCGGGCCCCGAGGCCGCCCG
>JAAYBP010000361.1 GCA_012730075.1 Acidimicrobiales bacterium
AGCGCGGACTCGCCCGACGAGGCCGACGTCGACGACGAGGCGGTGGCGGCCGACGAGACCGACAGCGACGAGGCCGAGGGCGCCTCCGAGGAGGACGACGACTGATGGGCCAGAAGGTCAACCCCTACGGCTTCCGCCTCGGTGTCACCACCGACTGGAAGTCGCGCTGGTTCGCCGGCCGGGCCGAGTACGCCGACCTGGTGATCGAGGACTGGAAGGTGCGCGACATGATCATGTCGACCCTGCCCCACGCCGCGATCAGCCGCATCGAGGTCGAGCGCACCCGCGACCGCGTCCGGGTCGACGTGCACACCGCGCGCCCGGGCATCGTCATCGGCCGCCGCGGCGCCCAGGCCGACGAGCTGCGAGCCGGGCTCACCAAGATCACCGGCAACAACCGGGTGCAGCTGAACATCCAGGAGATCAAGCAGCCCGAGCTCGACGCCGCCCTGATCGCCCAGGGCGTCGCCGACCAGCTCGCCGGCCGGGTCGCGTTCCGCCGGGCCATGAAGCGGGCCGTCCAGAACGCCCAGAAGGCCGGCGCGCTCGGCATCCGGGTGCAGTGCTCGGGCCGCCTCGGCGGCTCGGAGATGAGCCGCACCGAGTGGTACCGCGAGGGCCGGGTGCCGCTGCACACGCTGCGCGCCGACATCGACTACGGCTTCCGCGAGGCCCGCACCACCTCGGGTCGAATCGGCGTGAAGGTGTGGATCTACAAGGGCGACATCCTCCCGTACAAGGCGACGAGCGAGGAGAAGATCGCGAAGGAGGCCGCCATGGCCGTCGGTGAGACCGCCGGCCAGGCCGGCGCCCCGCGCCCGGTCGTGTCGTCGAAGGGCCGGCGTCCGGCTCCCGAGGCCCCCGCGGCCGCCGAGGTCGCCGAGGGCGACGAGCCCAAGCCGCTCCTCGGCGAGGCCGATCCAGAGTTCGAGAAGCTCCTCGAGGAGGAGGAGGCCATCGAGCGCTCGGTGCGCGAGCACCACGAGACCCCCCACTTCCGACCCGGGGACGGTGACTGATCATGTTGATGCCCCGGAAGGTCAAGCACCGCAAGACCCAGCGCGGCCGCACCAAGGGCCCCGCCAAGGGTGGCACCACCGTCATGTTCGGCGAGTACGGCATCCAGGCCCTCGAGCCGGGCTGGATCACCGCCCGCCAGATCGAGGCGGCCCGAATCGCCATGACCCGCCACATCAAGCGCGGCGGCAAGGTCTGGATCAACATCTTCCCGGACAAGCCCGTCACCGAGAAGCCCGCCGAGACCCGCATGGGCTCGGGCAAGGGCAACCCGGAGCGCTGGGTGGCCGTCGTGAAGCCGGGCCGGATCCTGTTCGAGCTGAGCTACAGCGACCCCGAGGTCGCCCGGGCCGCGGTCGAGCGGGCCATCCAGAAGCTGCCGATCAAGGCCAAGTTCGTCACCCGGGAGGTGGGGTTCTGATGAAGGCGTCCGACATCGCCACGCTCGACGACGACTCCCTCGAACTTCGCCTCGCCGAGACCCGCGAGGAGCTGTTCAACCTGCGCTTCCGTCGGGCGACGGGCCAGCTCGAGAACGGTGCCGCGATCCGCGGCGCCCGACGCGACGTCGCCCGCATCCTCACCGAGCTGCGTCGCCGCGAGATCGACGAAGCCGAGAGCCAGGAGAGCCGCCGATGAGCACCGATACCACGGCCGGGACCCGGCCGAACCCGCGCAAGGTGCGCGAGGGCCTCGTCACGTCCGCCTCGATGGACAAGACCGCGGTCGTCACCGTCACCAGCCGCGTGCGCCACCGTCTGTACGGCAAGACCGTGCAGCGCAGCACCAAGCTCTACACCCACGACGAGGCCAACGACCTGAAGGTCGGCGACCGCGTCCGGGTGCAGGAGACCCGCCCGATGTCGAAGCTCAAGCGCTGGCGCGTCGTCGAGGTCCTGGAGCGGGCCCGATGATTCAGCAGGAATCGCGGCTCCGCGTGGCTGATAACTCAGGCGCCAAGGAGGTGCTGTGCATCAAGGTGCTCGGCGGCTCCAAGCGCCGGTACGCCTCGATCGGCGACATCTTCGTGGCGACCGTCAAGGACGCCATCCCCGGTGCCGCCGTCAAGAAGGGCGACGTCGTGAAGTGCGTCGTCGTCCGCGTCAAGAAGGAGCGGCGTCGTCCCGACGGCTCCTACATCCGCTTCGACGAGAACGCGGCCGTGCTGATCAACGACCAGCAGCAGCCGCGCGGCACGCGCATCTTCGGCCCGGTCGGCCGCGAGCTGCGCGACAAGAAGTTCATGCGCATCGTGTCGCTGGCCCCGGAGGTCCTGTGATGAGTGGCGTCAAGCTCCGCAAGGGCGACCGGGTCCGCGTGATCACCGGCAAGGACCGCGGCAAGGAGGGCGTCGTCATGCGCGTCCTGCCCCGCGAGCGCAAGGTGATCGTCGACGGCGTGAACGTCGCCAAGAAGCACCAGAAGGCCCGCTCGGCGACCATGCAGGGCGGCATCATCGACAAGGACATGCCGATCCCGGTCGCCAACGTCGCCCTGATCAGCCCGAGCGACGGCGCGCCCACCAAGGTCGGCTACAAGGTCCTGGCCGACGGGTCGAAGATCCGCATCTGCCGACGGACCGGAGCGGAGATCTGATGGCCACCGCCACCACCGAGGCGCCGCGCCTCAAGCGGCGCTACCACGACAC
>JAAYBP010000362.1 GCA_012730075.1 Acidimicrobiales bacterium
GTCGAGCTGATGGGCATCCACTTCCACATCGGGAGCCAGGTGTTCGTCGCCGACTTCTTCCGCCAGGCGCTCGACGTGGTGGGGCCGTGGTTCAACGGCCTCGACCTGCCGGAGCTGTCGGTCGGCGGCGGCAACGGCGTCGCCTACGTCGAGGGCGAGACGGCGCCCACGATCACCGAGTGGGCCGAGGCGGTGCGCCAGGCGTGCGAGGAGACCGGCATCACCGCCCGGGTCACCGCCGAGCCGGGCCGGGCGATCGTGGCCGCGGCCGCGGTGACCGTCTACACGGTCGGGACGATCAAGGACCTCCCCGGCATCCGCACCTACGTCGCCGTCGACGGCGGCATGAGCGACAACCCCCGGCCGGTCCTTTACGGCAGCGGCTACGAGACGTTCCTGCCCCGGGCCCCGAGGGCCGAGCGGCCGCTCACCGCCACCGTCGTCGGCAAGCACTGCGAGTCCGGCGACCTGCTGGTCCGCGACGCCCGTCTGCCCGCCGACCTCGCGGTCGGCGACCTGCTCGCCACGCCGGTCACCGGCGCCTACGGCCACTCGATGGGCTCGAACTACAACAAGGTGCAGCGCCCGCCGGTCGTGTTCGTCGCCGACGGCGAGGCCCGCCTCGTCGTCCGGCGCGAGACCCCCGACGACCTCCTCCTCACCGACGTCGACCAGCCGCCCCGGTAACAGGTGGGGTCGGAGGAAAACTGTTACCCGGCGGGGTCGGACGGGCTGGATGGACCTGGATGGACCTGGATGAGCCGTCGGGCGGGCGGTGGGGCACGATGGGCGGATGATCCCGGTCGTCACCCCGGAGGAGATGGGTGAGATCGACCGGGCCGCGCCGGAGCCGGTCGAGGAGCTGATCGGCCGGGCGGGCGCGGCGGTGGCCCGCGCCGCGCTCGACCTGCTCGGGGGCGCCTACGGCCGTCGGGTCGTGGTCGTGGCCGGGAAGGGCAACAACGGCGCCGACGGCCGGGCCGCCGCCCGCCGGTTGGAGCGGCGTGGCGTACGGGTCGAGGTGTTGGACGCCGCCGATCTGCCCGACCCGCTCCCGCCGGGCGACCTGCTGATCGACGCCGCCTACGGCACCGGCTTCCGCGGTGAGTGGAAGCCGCCCGATTGGCCGGGCCCCGGCCCGGTGCTCGCGGTCGACGTCCCCTCGGGGGTCGACGGGCTCACGGGGGTCGCGTCCGGCGCGCCCTGGGCGGCGGACCGCACGGTGACCTTCGCCGCCCTGAAGCCCGGTCTGCTGCTCGGCGACGGGCCGGCGCTCGCCGGGACGGTCGAGGTGGCCGACATCGGCCTCGACGTGGCCCGCGCCACGATCCACCGGGTCACCGGCGACGACGTGACCGCGTGGTTGCCGTCCCGCGGGCGCGACGCCCACAAGTGGCGGTCGGCGGCCTGGATCGTCGCCGGGTCCCCGGGCATGACCGGTGCCGCTCGCCTGAGCGCCACCGCCGCCCTGCGGTCGGGGGCCGGCTACGTCCGCCTGTCCGTCCCCGGCGCCGAGCCCGGCGCCGGACCCGACGAGCCGATCGAGGCGGTGCGCGTCGTCCTCCCGGCGTCGGGCTGGGCGGCGACCGTCACCGACGACGCCGGCCGGTTCGGCGCGATCGCCGTGGGGCCCGGCCTCGGCCCCGGTCACGAGGCCGACGTCCGCGCCCTCGTCGGCGCGGCGGGACGCCCGCCCCTCGTCGTCGACGGCGACGGGCTCCGCGCCCTCGACCCCGACCACGGCGGGCCGGTCGCCCCCGGCGGGCCGGCCGTCCTCACCCCCCACGACGGCGAGGTGGCCCGGCTGGGTGGCGACCCCCGGGCGGCCGATCGCGTCGCCGAGCTACGGGCGCTAGCGGTGCGGTTCGACGCGGTGGTGCTCGGCAAGGGCGCGCCCACCGTCGTGGCCGGGCCCGACGGCCGGGTGTTGATCGCCGCCACCGGCGACGCCCGGCTCGCGTCGGCGGGCACCGGCGACGTGCTCACCGGCACGATCGCCGCCCTGCTCGCCCAGGGGATCGACCCCCTGCGGGCGGCGGCCGCCGGCGCCCACGTGCACGGGCTCGCCGGCCGGCGGGCGGGCCGGCGCGGAGTGGTCGCGGGAGACGTCGCCGCCCACCTACCCTCGGCGCTGACCGATCCCTCGGAGGTGTGACGTGCCCCGTTCGCTACCCGTCCGCGACGTGATGACCACCGACGTGCTCTCGGTCGCTCCCACCGACGCCGTCGAGGACGCCATGGCGGCGCTCGTCCGCCGCGGCGTCGACGCCGCCCCCGTGATCGACCCCGACGGCGTGGTCGTCGGCCTGCTCAGCACCGGCGACCTGATCGTGTCCGAGA
>JAAYBP010000363.1 GCA_012730075.1 Acidimicrobiales bacterium
AGCAGCACGAGGTCGCTGACCGGGATCGGCTTCTCGAAGTGCCGCTTCTCCTCGACCAGGCGGCTCTCGCCGGGACCGTGCGACATCGCCTGGTCCTGGAGGGGGCACTCGCCGCCCTTGTCGCACACCGGGCAGTCGAGCGGGTGGTTGATCAGCAGGAACTCGAGGACACCGGTCTGGGCCTTGATCGCCACCGGCGTGCCGGTCTCGACGGTCATGCCGTCGGAGCACTCGATCATGCAGCTCGGCTGGAGGGCGGGGCCCCGGCCGGTGTCGATCTCGACGAGGCACTGTCGGCACATGCCGACCGGAGCCATGCGCGGGTGGTAGCAGAAGCGCGGGATGTAGACGCCGGCCCGCTCGGCGGCGTCGATCACCAGCTCGCCGGCGCGGGCGTCGACCGCCTGCCCGTCGATGGTGACCTGCACGCCGGTGGTGGGGTCGACGGCGGTCACGCGCCCACCTCCGCCGGGGCGTCGGGCGCCGCGGTGTAGGCGCCGCCGGTGATCGGGGTGCTGACGGTGACCGGCTCGCCGATGCGGGCGGCGAACTCGTCGCGGAAGCGGGTGACCGCCGACGCGATCGGCGACACCGCGGAGGGGCCGAGCGGGCAGATCGTGGTCTGCTTCGGCGGCCAGGCGATGCCGGGGCTGATGTTGTCGCACACGTCGACGAGCAGCTCGAGGTCGCTCGGCCGGCCGAGGCCGTCGGAGATGCGCTCGAGGATCTTCTCGAGCCAGCTCGTGCCCTCGCGGCACGGGGTGCACTTGCCGCAGGACTCGCGGGCGTAGAAGCGCACGACCCGCAGCGCGGCCTTGACGACGTCGGTGGTCTCGTCGAACACGACGACCGCACCCGAGCCGAGCATCGAGCCCGCCCGGTCGACCACCCCCTTCTCGAGGGGCAGGTCGAGGTGCTCCTCGAAGAACCACGGGGCCGACGAGCCGCCGGGGATGTAGGCCTTGATCTCGTTGCCGTCGCGGATGCCACCCGCGTACAGCGGCGAGTAGATCAGGTCCCGGAACGTGGTGACGCCGAACTCGACCTCGTAGACGCCGGGCTGGCGCACGTGCCCCGACACCGCGAACAGGCGGGTGCCGCGGCTGGCCTCGGCGCCCAGTTCGGCGAAGGCGGCCCCGCCCTCGCGGAGGATCCACGGCAGGTTCGACAGCGTCTCGACGTTGTTGACCACCGTCGGCTGGAGGTACAGGCCCTTGGCGGCCGGGAAGAACGGCGGCTTCAGCCGGGGCATGCCCCGGTTGCCCTCGAGCGACTCGATGAGGGCGGTCTCCTCGCCCACGATGTAGGCGCCGGCGCCCCAGTGCAGGACGACGTCGACGGAGAAGTCGCTGCCCATGATGTTCCGGCCGACGTAGCCCTTGGCGTAGGCCTCGTTCAGGGCGGCGGCGATGCGCTCCTGGGCGAGGGCCATCTCGCCGCGCACGTAGAGGAACGCCTGCTCGCAGCCGATGGCGTAGCAGGCGATCAGCACGCCCTCGATGAGCTGGTGGGGGTCGCGCTCCATGAGGAGGCGGTCCTTGTAGGTGCCCGGCTCGGACTCGTCGCCGTTGACCACGAGGTACCGCGGCCACACGCCCGGCGGGCAGAAGCCCCACTTGACCCCGGCCGGGAACCCGGCCCCACCGCGGCCGAGCAGGCTCGCCGTCTTGACCTCCTCGACGACCTCGTCGGGCCGCTTGGCGAGCGCGGCGCGGAGGCCCTCGTAGCCGTGCGTCGACTCGTAGACGTCGATCGTGTGGCCGTCGGCGACGTCGAAGCGCGACGACACGATGCGGGGGGCCTCGGTGATGGTCACGACCGTGGCTCCGGGGCGGGCGCGGGGCGGGCGGTGATCCAGACCGGTTCGCCGCACTCGCCGGGGACGGCGGGCCCGGCCGCCCGGTCGTCGGGGATGTGCTGGCGGACGCGGGCGAGCGTGCCGTGCGGCGGGATCTCGTCGGGGCGGCCGCCGGCGGCCAGCTCGTCGACGAGGGCGTCGAACTCGTCGGTGGTGATGCGGTGGAAGTACCGGTAGTTCACCTGGAGGCACGGCGCCTCGGTGCACGCGGCGATGCACTCGACGTCCTCGAGCGTGAAGCGGCCGTCGGCGGTGGTCGAACCGGCCCGGATCCCGAGGCGCTCCTCGGCGTGGTGCAGCAGCTCCTCCCCGCCGAGGAGCTGGCAGGAGATGTTCGTGCACACGTTGACGACGTAGGTGCCGACCGGCTCGCGCTTGAACATCTCGTAGAACGAGCACGTGCCGAGGACCTCGGCGGGGGTGACGCCGACCAGCTCGGCGAGGTGCTCCATGGCGTCGTCGGCGACGTAGCCGTCCTGCTCCTGGGCCAGGTGCAGCAACGGGATCAACGCGGACTTCGGGCGCGGGTAGCGCCCGATGATCTCCTCGGCGAGGGTCACGTTCTCGGGGGTCAGCCGCGACACGCCGCCACCCTGCCAAACGCGGTGAACTCCCGCGAAAACCGCACGCCGGCGACCGTCG
>JAAYBP010000364.1 GCA_012730075.1 Acidimicrobiales bacterium
CCCGCGACGAGCGTGCCGGGTGCGAACTCGCCGTCCTCGACGCCCGCCCCGAGCGCGACCACCTCGCCGGCGAAGGCGCCACCGAGGATCGACCGCCGGGGGCGGCGGAGTCCGAGCGCGAGGCGGGCCGGCACGCCGAACCCGGGTGGGAACCGGGCGGCGCGGATCCGGGCGTCGCCGGAGGAGACGGCGGCGGCCCGAACCCGGACGAGGACCTCATCCCGCCCCGGGCGGGGGTCGTCCACCTCGCCCACCTGCACCACCTCGGGGGGTCCGTACCGATCGATCGTCGCGGCGCGCATCACCGTTCTCCTTACACCTGTAAGACGAGACCGCACGCTACCCTTACACCCGTAAGTCCGCCAGTCCGGTCCCCCTCGCCCCTCCGGAGCCGCCACCGTGTCCCCGCCCCGCCCGCCTCTCAGCCCCGAGCGCATCGTCGACGCGGCGGTCGCCGTCGCCGATGCCGAGGGCCTCGCCGGGGTCAGCATGCGCCGGGTCGGACGGGAGCTCGGCGTCGAGGCCATGTCGCTCTACCACCACGTCGAGGGGAAGGACGCGCTGCTCGACGCCCTCGTCGAGCGGGTGTTCACCCAGATCGCCACCCCGACGGTCGGCGCGCCGTGGCGGGCCGCGATGGCGAGCCGCGCCGAGTCGGCCCGGGCCGTCCTCTCCGCCCACCCGTGGGGCCTCGGGCTCATCGAGTCGCGACGCAACCCGGGCCCCGCCCTGCTCGCCGACCACGACGCCGTCATCGGCTGCCTGCGGGCGGCGGGCTTCTCCGTGGCCCTCGCCGCCCACGCCTTCTCGGTGCTCGACGCCTACGTCTACGGCTTCGTCGTCACCGAGCTGAACCTGCCCTTCGAGCCCGACGAGGGGGCCGAGGAGTACGTCGCCGCGATCGCGGACGTCCTCGATCCCGCCGCCTTCCCGCACCTGACCGAGATGATCGGAGAGCAGGTCGTCGGCGGTGGCTACGACTACGCCGACGAGTTCGGCTTCGGCCTCACCCTGATCCTCGACGGCATCGAGCGCCACCACCGCGCCGAGCGCTCGTAACATCCGGACCATGCCGGCCACCGAGCGCGTTCGCATCGTCCACCGCTTCCGCAGCGACCCCGCCACGGTGTTCGCCGCCCTCGGCGAGCACGAGAACCTCGGTGCCGCGTTCGGGGCGAAGATCACCCGGCTCCGCGACGGCGACACCCACCGCAACGGGGTCGGCTCGGCCCGCACGCTCAAGGTCGGTCCGCTGCCCGGCTTCGTCGAGACGGTCACCACCTACGAGGAGCCGACGCTGATCGAGTACGAGATCACCGAGGGCAGCCCCCTCGTCGGCCACTGGGGACGCCAGGAGTTCAGCCCCACCGGCGACGGCGGCACCCGCCTCGAGTACACGATCGGCTTCGACGCCAAGGTGCCCGGTCTCGCCGCGATCGTCGCCGCCGGTCTGAAGCGCAACATCCGCCGCGGGCTGCCCTCGATCGTGGAATGACGGCCTCGGTGTCACACCCCCGTGGCACCCTCGGTCCCATGGAGATGGAGGAGATCGAGAGGTTGGCCGAGATGGCCCTACCCCGGTTCGGCCTGGCCGACTGGACCTTCCGCTGGGACCGGTCGGTCCGGCGGGCGGGGTGCTGCAAGTACGACAAGCGCCAGATCACCCTGTCGAGGCCGATCTTCGAGATCGAGGCCAACCGGGACGAGGCGATCGACACCTTCCTCCACGAGATCGCCCACGCCCTCGCCGGTCCCACCGCCGGGCACGGCCCGACGTGGCGGTACTGGGCCGAGACGCTCGAGATCAGCACCGAGCGGTGCCACCACCTGGAGCTGCCGCCCCCGCCGGTGGTCGGCACGTGCGACTGCGACGGCCCGCCCCACGGGCGGTCCCGGATGCCGTCGGCCCGGTACGTCTACCGGTGCCGGTCCTGCCGGGCCGAGGTGGTGTGGTCCCGGCGCGACGCCGCCTGAAGGCCGAGTCGCGACCGGAACGCCCCCACCCCCTCGACCCGCACGCCCGGCGGCAGGCGGTCGCGCAGGCCCCGGTCCGACGTGACGACGACGATCTCGGGGCGCTCGGCGTAGCCGTCCTCGACCACCTCGACGATGCGGTCGTCGGCGGCGTCGC
>JAAYBP010000365.1 GCA_012730075.1 Acidimicrobiales bacterium
GACAGCACCTCCTTGAGGGCGCCGTCGATGCGGTTGCGCACCCGCACCCGGTTCTCCATCGGCTCGATGTGGACGTCGGACGCCCGGTCGGCCACCGCCCGCTCGATGATGCGGGTGACGACCTGGATGATCGGGGCGTTCTCGTCGACCTGGACCGAGGCGCCGGTGTCCTCGGGCTGGGTCTGGACCTGGCGGGCGTCGAACGCCCGGATGATGTCGCCCATGCCCTCGGCGGCCTCGTAGGCCTCGGCACGGGACCGGTGCAGCTCGTCGGGCACCGCGACGACGAGGGTGACGATGTCGCCGAGCGCGGCCGACAGGATGGCCTCGAGGTCGGGGAACGTCGGGTCGCCCACCGCGACCAGCACGCCCTCCTCGAGCTGGCGGATCGCCAGGGCGTCGACGTGGTCGGCGGTCTCGCGCGGCAACCGGACGACCGTGGTGGTCTCCGGGTTGGTGCGCATCATGCTGATGGTCGACAGGCCGTACTGCTGGGCCAGCGCCTCGACGACCACCGCGGGCCGCACCACGCCCTCGGCCACCAGCAGCTCGCCGAGGCGGCGGCGGCCCTCGTCGGGCTCGGCGGCCTGCACCCCGAGGGCGCCCTGGAGCTGCCCCGAGGTGATGACGCCCTTCTCGACGAGGATCTCGCCGATCGGGCGACGACCGGTGTCCGCGGCGACTCCGCCCGCGACGACCGCGTCGGTGGCGGTGTCGGTGGCGACCGCGCCCCCGGGCACCGACGGCGGTGCGCCGTCGACCGTCGTGCGGGCCGGCGCGTCGGCGCCGGAGGACGGCAGCACGATGCCCGCGCCGCCCTTGTCCTTGTCTACTCGTCGTCGAATCGCCACTATCTCATCGCCCCCCTGGTCCTCGCCGTGACCGGCGACTCATCCCGGCGACAGCGTACTCATCGACCCGGCCTGCGGACCATCGGCCGGTCTCGTGGCTACTTGAACCCTGGTCGGCGACCCCCGCGCCGGCCCGGGTCGCCGCTAACGCGGGTCGAGGCTGGCGTCCACGACGGTCGTCCCCACCGGGACGGCGACAGGTGTCGACGCCGCCTGGCTCGACGCGTCGAGGTACCACTCGGAGGTCCAGGTCCTCGTCAGATCGCGGAACCACACCTGGTAGCTCCCCGGCGCCAGCCCGGTGAAGGAGTACTGGCCCGAGGCGTCGGTCACGACCGCCTTCGAGCCGGACGTCACCCCCTCGACGTAGATCCGCACCTGGAGGTCGGCGATCGGGGTCACGCCGTCGGCCTCGGTGACGGTGCCGGTCACCGTGCCCGTGGTGGGCGTGGACGACTGCTTCGGCGCCAACTCGGCGTCGACGGTGACCATCGTCGTCGTGACCGTCACGATCGTCGCGGTCGCGAGCGTCGGCTGGTCGGCGTGGTACTCGGAGAACCACGTGTCGGTGTTCAGGTCGCGGAACCACACCTTGTAGTCGCCGGGCTCGAGACCGGAGAACGAGTAGTGGCCGGACGCGTCGGTCTTCGTCGCGGACGAGGTCGTCTCACCGTCGCGGTAGATGCGCACCTGGAGGTCGGCGATCGGCGCGCCGCCCTCGGTCGAGGTCACCGTGCCCTGCACGCCCGCCGACGGCGGTGGCGGGATCACGACCGGCATGAGGTCCTCGTCGACGACGACGTCCTGGCCGACGCCGACCGAGAAGGAGGTCGCCGAGGCGCGGTCGCCCGCCTCGTCGTACCACTCCGAGACCCACTGGCCGCTGGAGACGTCGCGGAACCACAGCTCGTACTGCCCGGCGACGAGCAGGTCGAACTCGTAGCTGCCGTCGGCCTCGGTGTTGCGGGCCGAC
>JAAYBP010000366.1 GCA_012730075.1 Acidimicrobiales bacterium
GCGACCGAACGGGCACCATGGCAGACCGACCGAACCCGGCGACGGACGACCGCGACCGGCGATTCGACAGACGACAGAGAGAGAACCGAACGTGGCCGTGAAGCTCCGCCTCATGCGGATGGGCAAGAAGAAGCAGCCGACCTACCGACTGGTCGCCGCCGACAGCCGTTCCCCGCGCAACGGTCGCTTCATCGAGATCATCGGCACCTACCAGCCCCGACGCGAGCCGTCGTCGTACCGGATCGACAACGTCAAGGCCGTCGACTGGCTGCGCAAGGGCGCCCAGCCCACCGAGCGGGTGCAGAAGCTCCTCGAGCTGTCTGGCGCCTGGGCTCACTTCAAGGACGGCACCGAGCCCGAGCCGCTCGGCGCGCCCGGACCCGACGACCGGCCCGTCAGCGAGCAGCCGGCCGAGGCGTCGTGAGCGACGTCGACGACACCACCGCCGGCTCGGCCGACACCGCGATCGCGGTGCTCGAGTACCTGGCGCGGGCGCTGGTCGCCGACCCCGACGGCGTGCGCGTCGAGGCCGACGACAGCAACGGCCTCACGCTCAACGTGTACGTCAGCGACGGCGACATGGGCCGCGTGATCGGCAAGCGCGGCCGGGTCGCCAACGCCATCCGCACCGTCGGTCGGGCGGCGGCCGCCAAGGACGGCGAGACCGGCGTCTCGATCGAGTTCGTCGACTAGAAGCGCGGTGCGCCTGGAGATCGGGCGCGTCCAGCGCGCCCACGGCCTGCGGGGCGAGGTCGTGGTGCGCCTCACCAGCGACCGCGAGGGCCGACTGGCGCCCGGCGCCGCCGTCTGGACCGGCGAGGACGCCCGCACCGTCGCTGCGTCGCGTCGCCACCAGGACCGCTGGATCGTCCACTTCGAGGGCGTCCGCGATCGCACCGCCGCCGAAGCCCTCCGCGGCGCGGTCCTCACCGCCGCCACCGCCGACGACACGGATGCCGTCACCCCCGCCGGCGTCGACGGCTCGGACGGTGCCGGGCGCGTCCCCGTCGAGGGCGAGGCGGCCGGCGACGCGGCCGACGAGACCCTATGGGTCCACGAGCTGATCGGCGCCGAGGTGGTCCTGGCGGACGGCACCGTGGTCGGACGGGTCGAGGCGGTCCAGGACAATCCCGCCCACGACCTGCTGGTGCTCGACTCGGGCGCGCTGGTGCCGGTCGTGTTCCTGACCGACGCCTCGGGGCGGCCCGAGCGCCTCGTGATCGATCCCCCCGACGGCCTCCTCGAGCTGGCGACCGGCGGGGACCGGCCCGGCGGCTGAGGGGTCACGTCCGGTGCGCATCGACGTCTTCACGATCTTCCCCGACCTGGTCGAGACGTTCGCCGCGGCGAGCCTCCTCGGGCGGGCCCGGCGCGACGGACGGCTCGACGTGCGGGTGCACGACCTGCGGTCCGGTACCGACGACCCGCACCGCTCGGTCGACGACGCCCCGTTCGGCGGCGGCGCCGGCATGGTCCTGCGGGCCGAGCCGATTGCCCGGGTGGTCGAGGCCGCCGACCCGCGGAGGCCGCTCCTCCTCCTCGGGCCCGGGGGCACCCGGTTCGACCAGGCCCACGCCGCCGCCCTCGCCGCGACCGACGGCTTCTCGCTCCTGTGCGGCCGCTACGAGGACGTCGACCACCGGGTCCGCTCCGAGGTGGTCGACGGCGAGCTGTCGGTGGGTGACTTCGTCCTCTCCGGCGGCGAGGTGGCCGCGTTCGTCGTGCTGGAGGCGGTCGGGCGGCTCGTCCCCGGCGTCATGGGCAACGAGGCCTCGGCCGCCGAGGAGTCCTTCGCCGACGGCCTGCTCGAGTACCCGCAGTACACGCGGCCGGCGGAGTGGCGGGGCAGCGCGGTGCCCGACGTGCTGGTCTCCGGCGACCACGGCCGCATCGCCCGGTGGCGACGGGCGCAGGCCCTGCACCGCACCGTCACCGCCCGTCCCGACCTGATCGAGGCCCGCGGCGGGCTCACCGACGAGGAGCGGGCCCTGATGGACGAGGTTCCCGCGGTCGGCGGGTGGCCGGCCACCGGCTTTCGGCCGCCGGAGGCCCCCGGCTAGGGTCGTGGGCCGCCCGCGACCGGCCCCGCCGACGCCCGCGGCACCGCTCCACTCTCGCAAGGACACGCGCGCCCCATGGACCGCCTCGACGTCATCGACCTCGCCACCATCGAGACCAGCGGCGACGCCCGCACCGAGCCGGTCCCGGACTTCGCCGCCGGCGACACCCTGAAGGTGCACGTCCGCGTGGTCGAGGGCAACAAGGAGCGCGTCCAGGTCTTCCAGGGCGTCGTGATCGGCCGGCAGGGCTCCGGGGTCCGTGAGACCTTCACCGTCCGCAAGGTCAGCTACGGCGTGGGCGTCGAGCGCACCTTCCCGCTGTACACCCCGAACGTCAGCCGCATCGAGGTCGTCTCCCGCGGCGACGTGCGCCGGGCCAAGCTCTTCTACCTGCGCGACCGCATCGGCAAGGCCGCCAAGGTCA
>JAAYBP010000367.1 GCA_012730075.1 Acidimicrobiales bacterium
CCGGCGGGCGACCGGCTCGACGATCCGGTGGTCCGGGGACGCGCCGGGGCCAAGGGGTCCCAGGGTGGGCGGGACCGGGCCCGTCGCCGCTACGCCACCCCTCGTCGGCCCGACGTGGTCGAGTGGCTCGCGGAGGAGGACCTCCTCCCGGCGATCGTGTTCGTCTTCAGCCGTCACGGGTGCGACGAGGCGGCGGCGACGATCCACGCGGCGGGCGTCCGGCTCACCGACGCGGGGGAGCGCGACCGCATCCGCCGCATCGTCGACCGCCACACCGGCGCCCTCCGACACGACGACCTGGACGCCCTCGGCTTCGACCGCTGGCGGGAGATCCTGGAGCACGGCATCGCCGCCCACCACGCCGGCATGGTGCCGCCGTTCAAGGAGGCGGTCGAGCAGTGCTTCGTCGAGGGACTGGTCAAGGTGGTGTTCGCCACCGAGACGCTGGCGCTCGGCATCAACATGCCGGCCCGGTCGGTCGTCATCGAGACGCTCTCGAAGTTCACCGGCGAGCAGCACGAGCCCCTGACGCCCGGGGAGTACACCCAGCTGACCGGGCGGGCCGGACGACGGGGGATCGACGAGCTGGGCCGGGCCGTCGTGCTGTGGAGCCCGTACGCCCGGTTCCAGGAGGTGGCCGCCCTCGTGGCCAGCCGCCGCTTCGAACTGCGATCCGCGTTCCGGCCCACGTACAACATGGCGGCCAACCTCGTGCGCCGCCACGCCCCCGACGAGGCGGAGCGACTGCTGGAGCGGTCGTTCGCCCAGTACCAGGCCGACCGCGGCGTGGTCCGCCAGCGGGCCCGGCTCGAGGCCCGACGCGAGACCCTGGGCCGGCTGGAGGGCGAGGCGCGCTGCGAACGGGGCGACGTCGGGGAGTACCTGCGGCTACGACGACGCGACGAGCGCGACTCGGACCGTCGCCCCGATCGCCAGGCGATCACGACCGCGCTCGCCCGGCTCCGACCCGGTGACGTCGTGTGGACCGGGGGGCGCCGCCACGCCGTGCTCGCGGTGGGGTGGAGGGGGCCGGACCGGGGCCGGGTCCACCTGCTCGACGAGCAGGGCCGGGCGCACGCGGTCGACTCCGGCGACGTCGACGAGATCTGGGTCCGGGCCGGCCAGGTCGACCTGCCCGCGCGGTACTCGCCCCACGACCGGGCCGTGCAACGCCAGCTCGCCCGCCGTCTCGCCCGCGCCGACACGCCCCGCCCGCCCCGGCCCCCGGCGCGTCGGGCGGCGGCCGACGACCACCCCGTCGCCGGGTGTCCCGACGCCGACGCCCACGTCCGCGCCGCGGTGCACGCCGAGCGGGTGCGGCGGGAGGTCGCCGACCTGGAGGCGTCGATCCGCCTCGCGTCGCACTCGATCGCGCGGGAGCTCGATGCCGTGCTCGACGTGCTGGCGACGCGGCGGATGGTCGACGGCTGGCAGCTCACCGACCGCGGCGAGCTGCTGGTGCGGATCTTCCACGAGAGCGACCTCCTGGTGGCGGACTGCCTCGCCGAGGGCCTCCTCGACGGCCTCGACCCGCCGTCGCTCGCCGGCCTGGTGTCGTGCTTCACCTACGAGCACCGTTCGAAGCTCGCCGCACCCGCCCCCCGCTTCCCCGACCGACGGCTGCGCCAGCGCTTCGACCAGGTCGTGCGGCGGGCCCGGGCCCTCCAGGGCGACGAGGCGGCCGGCGGGCTGAGCGTCACGCGGGCCCCGGATCC
>JAAYBP010000368.1 GCA_012730075.1 Acidimicrobiales bacterium
ACCCGTAGCCGAACGCCTCCACCAGGCCGTGCATCTCCTGGCTCAGGGTGGTGCCGCTCATCAACCGGTTGTAGGTGTTGACGGTGACGCGGAACCGCAGCCGGCGCAGCAGCCCGATGGGGTGCTCGGCGATGGAGTCGCACACGCCCGTGTTCACGTTGGAGGTGGGGCACATCTCCAGCGGCACCCGCCGGTCGCGCACGAACGACGCCAGGCGACCGAGGCTGGCCTGCCCGTCGGTGACGGTGATGTCATCGACGATCCGCACCCCGTGCCCGAGGCGTTCCGCCCCGCAGATCTGGACCGCCTCCCAGATGGACGGCAGCCCGAAGGCCTCCCCGGCGTGGATGGTGATGTGGAAGTTGTCCTCGGCGATGGTGCGGAAGGCGTCGAGGTGGCGGGTGGGCGGGTGGCCGGCCTCGCTACCGGCGATGTCGAAGCCCACCACGCCCTCGTCGCGATGGCGGAGGGCCGCCTCGGCGACCTCCTTCGAGTTGGCGGCGTGGCGCATCGCGGTCACCAGCAGGCCGATCTCGATGCGCCCGTCGGCGCTGCCGGCCCGGAACCCCTCGAGCATGGCGACGATCGCCTCGTCGAGGGTGAGCCCCCGCTCGAGGCACAGCTCGGGGGCCATGCGGACCTCGGCGTAGACGACCCCGTCGTCGGCGAGGTCCTGGGCGCACTCGGCGGCCACCCGGGCGATGGCGTCGTGCTCCTGCATCACGCCGAACGTGTGGTCGAAGGTCTCCAGGTAGAGGACGAGGTCCCGCCGGTTGGCGCCCTCGGTGAACCAGCGGGCCAGGTCGTCGACGTCGGTGGTCGGCAGCCCCTCGTAGCCGTACTCCGAGGCCAGGTCGATGACGGTCTGGGGCCGGAGCCCGCCGTCGAGGTGATCGTGCAGGAGCACCTTCGGAGCCCGGCGGATCTGCTCGAGGGTGGGGCGCTCGTCCATCCCCGGAGGGTACCGCCGTCTGCCTCTCAGGGGGTGAGGCCGAAGGGGGCGTCGCCGTCGGTCACCTCGGCGTCGGCCCCGGCCTCCTCGTCGGCCGGGACGGCCGCCTCGGCCGGGGCGGCGGGCGGTCCCGGCGGCAGCGGTCGGGTGAAGAGCAGCTCGATCGACGGGCCGCCGCGGAAGTCCTTCAGCGGCTGGCGGTCGACGAGCCGCCAGCCCTGGGCGCCGACGACGTTCGCGAGGATGAGCACGTCGTCCTCGTCGGGGACCTCGACCGGCACCGGTCCCCGGACCACCCAGGTCCCGGCGCTCGGGTCGCGTCGCACCGCGACGTACTGCCAACGATCGCTCATGTCTTACCTCTCCTGTGCCGTCGGGTCGGTTCGGTCGTAGCGGAGCTTGGCGGCGCTCGGGCGGACGGACCAGGGCCGAAGGGCCCTTCCCTCCGGGGAGCCCTCCCACCACCATGGGGGGAACACCCTCGCGGTTCGATCCCTCTCACCGATACCGACACCGACCCGGCCGCCCCGGCCCGAGCACGAAGGAAGGTTCACGATGAGCGACTTCGAGGACACCAGCTACTACGACGGCTCCTTCCAGAGCGCCACCGACGCCGCCATCAGCAGCGGCACCACCACCGACTACGGCTCGTCCGCCGACTGGTCGGCGGCGTCCTACGACGCCACGGACGCCTCCTGGGACGCCTGGGGGGCGTCGCTCGACGCCGACAGCGCCGCCACCGAGGCGTGGTACGCCGGCGACTACGAGGCGTCGGCGTACTACGAGAGCCTGGGCGACAGCTACCAGGCGGACTCCCTGGCGGCCGACTCGGCGAGCGCCTCGGCCTGGAGCGCCAGCTACGACGCCTACGCCGACGAGTCCGCCGCCTGGGACGCCGGCTACTCGGACTACGGCACCGACTACTCGTCGAGCTACGGCACCGACTACTCGGCCGGAAGCGACTGGTCGAGCGTCGACACCGGGTCGGGCTACGACTACGGGTCGAGCTGGGCCGCCACCGACACCGTCACCGACTACTACACCAGCGCCGACTGGTAGCCGGTCGATCCCGCCCCGCGGCGTGGGTCGCGGGGCGGGTCCGCGGCCGCGCTCCGGTCAGGGCTCGCGGCCACCCGCGAGGGCGTCCCGCACCGCGTCGTAGGCGGGCTTGCGGGCCAGCTCGGAGTCGAAGAGCAGCGGATCCCACCCCGGTCCCAGGAACCAGTCGATCCACGTGTTGCCGTCGTCGACCCCCCACACGTTGATCACGTCGCACGCGGCGACGGCCAGGCAGGTCTCGACGACCCGGCGGTAGCGGTCGGCCTGCACCGTCAGCCGGTCGGGCAGGTTCGGCGCCACCGGCACGTCGAGCTCGCTGATCATCAGCCCCACTCCCAGCGCGGCCAGCTCGTCCATCGTCGCCCGGAACCCGTCCCAGTCCGGCTCGCCGAAGATCAGGTGCGTCTGGAGGCCGACCGAGTCGATCGGGACGCCCCGGGTGACGAGATCGGTGACCAGCGCCACCAGCGCGTCGGCCTTCGCCGGGATGGCCTCGACGAAGATCTCGTTGAGCACCAGCTCGGTCCACGGCGGCGCCTCCGCGGCGACGATCTCGAACAGCTCGGCCACGTAGTCGGGCCCGAGCACCCGGCGGAAGTGGTTGTCGTAGGGGACCGACCCGAACGTCTCGAGCGGTTCGTTCACGACGTTGATCGCGTACAGGTCGGGGTAGCGGGTGAAGATCCGGCGGGCACGGGTGTGCAGGACCGCCCTCAGCTCGTCGGGGTCGGTGATGTCCTCGACCCAGGCGGGCAGGTCGTCGAGCAGCGCCCCGTCCCAGGCGAAGCTTCCGGCGAACTGCACCAGGCGCTCCTCCTCGGCGAAGTCGGCGTGGAGGTCCGCCCAGTACCAGTCGATCCGGTTCCGCTCCGGCTCCATGACGTTCCAGGCGAACCCCGGGTTGACCAGCAGCCCGGCCTCCCGGGCGATGATCCCGCGCGTGTCGGCGTCCATGTCCTGCGGGTGCAGGCCGAACAGCACCTGCGACCGCTTCGACGCCTGGTGCAGGGAGCAGTCCCGCCGCCGGCACTCCTCGATCCACCACGGCCGGCAGCCGACCGCGGAGACCAGCAGGAGTCCCACGACCAGCACGATCCGCACCTGTCTCGTCCCCATGCGCCGGAGTGTCGCAGGTGGGCCGTCCCGCCGCCGGGCCCCGTCGAACCACACGAGGTGCCAGGAGGTCGCGCGGTTACGGCGAGGTCCGGCGCGCCGGGCTCCTCGGTCGGATCCGGGGATTGGGTAACGGTTTTCCTCCGACCCCAAGTGTTACGTGGTGGTGAGCTGCCCTGTAGGCGGGATCCTGTCCTCGGGTCCCTCGCGGGGGTCCCGATGGGTGACCATCCATCTGTGCGGCCCACCTGGGACGTAGCGGGCGGGCCGCCCTGTCCCTGTTCGGCCTTGCTCCCGGTGGGGGTTGCCTAGCCGCCACGGTCGCCCGTGACGCTGGTGCGCTCTTACCGCACCGTTTCAGCCTTGCCTGTGCCCGGAGGCCATCGGCGGTCTGCTCTCTGTTGCCCTGTACCGACAGGTCGCCCCGTCCTGGCTCTCGCCAGCACCGTTGCCCTGGGGAG
>JAAYBP010000048.1 GCA_012730075.1 Acidimicrobiales bacterium
AGCGGTGGGACGACGAGAGCCTGCCGGACCAGTGCCGGGCCAAGACCGCGGCCCAGGTCGACTCCTGGCCCCAGGTCCTCGCGGCCGCGGGGTTCCAGATCGTCACCGGCCCGTCCGGGACCTCCGACCCCGGTGACGGCCTCCCGGCCTGACGCGCCCCCGGCCTGAAGTCGGGGCGGCCCTGAGAGGCCGCGCCCGGCTGACGAGTGGTTCGGGAGGCGATTTCGGTCTACTTGACCGGAGAAGGATGGAAACCTATTGTCTACCCATCCGGTCGGAAAAGGCTGATCGGCTAGACCGGCCCGATAGGGCCAGGAGGAGACAGGGTGGACACCGAGCCGCGAGCGGACACGATCGAGGGGTCGACGGGCCCGGAGCGCCCCGGCCGGCGACGCGGGCTGCGACGGTGCGTCGCCCTGGTCGCCCTGGTGGCCCTCACGGCGGTGACCGCCTGCGGGAGCGACGACTCGTCCGGTGACGGGGGTGACGGAGGCGGCAGCACGACGCTCAACCTCGTCGGCTTCGCGGTGCCGGAGGAGGCCAACAAGGCGATCCAGGCGGAGTGGGCCAAGACCGAGGACGGCGAGGGCGTCGAGTGGGTGACCTCCTACGGCGCCTCCGGCGACCAGAGCCGGGCGGTGGTGGACGGGCTCGAGGCCGACTACGTCCACTTCTCGGTCACCAGCGACGTCACCCGACTCGTCGACGAGGGCCTGGTCGCCGAGGACTGGGACGCCGGCGACAACCACGGCGTCGTGTCGTCGTCGATCGTCGTGTTCGCGGTGCGCAAGGACAACCCGCTCGGCATCGAGACCTGGGACGACCTGATCGAGCCCGGGGTCGAGATCGTCACCCCGAACCCGGCGTCGTCGGGAGCGGCCCGCTGGAACGCTCTCGCCGCGTGGGGCCAGGTGATCGAGTCGGGCGGCTCCGAGGATGACGCCCGGGCCTACGTCGAGGCCTTCTTCGACAACGTCGTCTCCCTGCCGGGCAGCGGCCGCGACGCCACCACCGCCTTCCTCGGCGGAACCGGCGACGTCCTGATGGCGTACGAGAACGAGGCGATCCTCGCCAAGCAGAGCGGGGAGGACGACTTCGAATACATCATCCCGGAGACGACGATGCTCATCGAGAACCCGGGCGCGGTCCTGATCGACGCCGACCCGAAGGCCGAGGCATGGCTCGAGTTCGTCCTGAGCGTCGACGGCCAGCGCCAGTTCGCCCTCAAGGGCTTCCGGCCGATCGTCGACGGCGTCGAGGTCGACGAGGTCGAGGGGGCCAACGACCCGAGCGATCCGTTCCCGGCGGTGACGAACCTGCTCACCGTCGCCGACCACTTCGGGAGCTGGAGCGACCTGTCGTCGAAGTTCTTCGACGAGGAGTCCGGCATCGTCACCGAGATCATCGCCGCCTCCGGCAAGGGCACGTGACCCTCGCCCCCGACGCGATCGTTCCCCCGGCCGACGGATCGGCCGACGATCCAGCCGTCCCCGGCCCGGCGCGCCCGCGCCGGGCCGGCGGCGTCGGCTCGGGTCGGTTGACCGCCGTGTCGGGCCTCGGCCTCGGCGTCGGGATGCTCTGGTTCAGCCTGCTGGCGCTCATCCCCCTCGCCGCGGTCGTGGTCACCGCCACCGGGAACGGGTGGTCGGGCTTCTGGCGCACCGTCTCCAGCGAGCAGACCGCGGCGGCGATCCGGCTGACCGTCGGGACCGCCGCCCTCGTCACCCTCGTCAACGTGTTCATGGGCACCGCCATCGCCTGGGTGCTCGTGCGCGACCGCTTCTTCGGCAAGCGCGCCCTCGAGGTGCTGATCGACATCCCGTTCGCGCTGCCGACGATCGTCGCCGGCCTGGTGCTGCTCTCGCTCTACGGGCCCGACAGCCCGCTCGGCGTCGACGTGGCGAACCAGCGGCCCGCGGTGTTCCTCGCGTTCCTCTTCGTCACCCTCCCGTTCATCGTGCGCACCGTGCAGCCGGTGCTCGCCGAGCTAGACCCCGAGGTGGAGGAGGCGGCCGCATCCCTCGGCGCCAGCCGGTTCACGACGTTCCGCCGGGTCGTGCTCCCGAGCCTGACCCCGGCGATCGCGGCCGGCGCCGCCCTGTCGTTCGCCCGGGGCGTCAGCGAGTACGGCTCGCTCGTGCTCCTCTCGGGGAACCTGCCGTTCAAGACCGAGGTCACCTCGGTGCGGATCCTGAGCAGCATCGAGAACGACAACCGGGCCGGCGCGGCGGCCACCGCCACCGTGCTGCTCGCCATCTCCTTCGTCGTCATCCTCGCCCTCGACATGATCCAGCGGAGGGTGGCCCACCGTGGCTGACGCGCTCACCCGTGATGCGGTGCACCGCGACGGGGCCTTCGGCGACGGCGCCGACGACGGCGTCGGTCGCGTCGCCCGCCGTGGACGCGACCGGCGGCGGCCCCGGCGCCGGCCGTTCGCCCTGGTCCTGCGCGTCGTGGTGATCGCGTACCTGGTGCTGCTGGTCGCCTGGCCGCTCTCCCTCGTCGTCCAGCACACCTTCGAGGAGGGCACCTCCTCGCTCGAGTCGATCCTCACCGACCCCGCCACGCGCCAGGCCCTGTGGCTCACGGTGCGGGTGGCGGTCGTCTCGGTGCTGATCAACCTCGTGTTCGGCGTAGGCATGTCGATCCTGCTGGTCCGCTACCGGTTCCCCGGCAAGCGGCTGCTGAGCGCCCTGCTCGACCTCCCGCTGTCGGTGTCACCGATCGTCGTCGGCCTCGCCCTCGTTCTGGTGTACGGGAAGAGCGGCGGCTGGTTCGGCCCCGCCCTGGAGGACGCCGGGATCAAGGTGATCTTCTCGACGCCCGGCTTGATCCTGGCCACCACGTTCGTCGCCTTGCCGCTCGTCGTCCGCGAGGTCGTCCCGGTGCTGGAGGAGCTGGGCACCGAGCAGGAGCAGGCCGCCGCCAGCCTCGGCGCCAGCGCGTGGCAGACCTTCCGGCGGGTCACCCTGCCGGGCATCCGCTGGGCGGTCGTCTACGGCGTGGTGCTCACCCTCGCCCGTTCCCTCGGCGAGTTCGGGGCGGTCAAGGTCGTGTCGGGGAACCTCCTCGGCCGGACCCGCACCGCGACCCTCGTCGTCGAGGAGAAGTACCTCAACTTCGACAAGGGCGGGGCCTACGCCACCGCCTTCCTGCTCGCCCTCGCCGCGGTCGCCGCCATCGTCGTCGTGGCGATCATCCGACCCGAGGAGACCGAGTCGTGAACCACCCGATCCGAGCCGCCCGACGGCCCCGGGGAGGGGCGCGCCGATGAGCATCGAGGTCCGCGACGTCAACAAGCGCTTCGGCGACTTCGTGGCGCTGGCCGACATCGACGTGTCGATACCGACCGGCCAGCTCACCGCCCTCCTCGGGCCGAGCGGCGGCGGCAAGTCGACCCTCCTGCGGATCATCGCCGGGCTGGAGTGGTCCGACACCGGCACGATCGAGATCGAGGGCACCGACGTGACCGACCTGCCGCCCCAGCGGCGGGGCGTCGGCTTCGTGTTCCAGCACTACGCGGCGTTCAAGCACATGACCGTCGCCCGCAACGTGGCCTTCGGCCTCGAGATCCGCAAGCGGCCCAAGTCCGAGGTGCGGGCCCGGGTCGCCGAGCTGCTCGAGCTGGTGCACCTGGAGCAGTTCGCCGACCGGCTTCCGTCGCAGCTCTCCGGGGGCCAGCGGCAGCGCATGGCCCTGGCCCGGGCGCTCGCCGTCGAGCCGAGCGTGCTGCTGCTCGACGAGCCGTTCGGCGCCCTCGACGCCAAGGTCCGCAAGGAGCTGCGCGACTGGCTCCGCCGCCTGCACGACGAGGTGCCGGTGACGACGG
>JAAYBP010000369.1 GCA_012730075.1 Acidimicrobiales bacterium
CGGCCGGCGGCGTCGAGCACCTCGGGGCAGCCGTCGGCGTCGAGCTCGGAGGCCGACACGGCGACGACCCGGCCGTCGCGGACGCCGATGTCGCGGACCGCCGGGGGCGAGCCCATCCCGTCGAACCAGGTGCCCCCACGGATGATCAGGTCGAACGCCATCGCCCCATTCCATCCGCCGGGTGCGCCGGTGTCACGTCGAGCGGCACCGCCGACCGTTACATCTGGGGTCAGACCCCGGATGTAACGCGTTACGTCCGGGGTCTGACCCCGGATGCAACGGTCACGGGTCGGTCAGCGCCTCGGTGACCATGCGGGCCGCCTCGTTCACGCGGTAGCCGCCCTCGGTGCTGGGGCCGATGCCGCCCTTGCCGATGCGGACGACGACGGTCTCGGACCCGGGGTCGACCAGGACGACCTGTCCGCCGAGGCCCTGGGCCGAGAACATGTCCTCGGGCGCGCCCGGCACCAGCTGGCCCTCGACGATCGTCTCGGGGTCGGCCGACGGCTCGACCGCCTGGATCGGGTCCGCCAGGCGGCCCTCGACGTTCAGCCACCACAGGAACCCGTAGGCGGCGTTCAGCTCCTGGGACGGGGCGCCGGTGGCCTCCTCGACCCACTCGGCCGACACGACCTGCTCGCCGTCCCAGGCGCCGTCGCGGAGGAACAGGTAGCCGAAGCGGGCCAGGTCCTCGCACGTCGACGACAGGCCCATGAACATGTTGGTCGAGCCGCCGCTGACGTCGGTGGTCATCTCGGAGTGGTCCATCCCGATCGGGCCGAACAGCCGCTCGGCGGCGAAGTCGAGGCTGACCTCGCCGGTGGCGGTGGTGAGCACCCGGTCGAGGGTCTGGATCGCCGAGTTGTTGTAGGCCCACGACTCGCCCGGCGGGTACTGCTGGCCGAGGCCGATGGCGAAGGCGTCGCGGTCCTCCTCCCGGATGAGCTGGAGGTAGTCGAGGGCGAGGTTCCACTCCCGCCCCGAGTCGTTGCTGAGCAGGTTCCGCACCGTCACCGCCTCGGACTCGGTGCCCTGCCACTCGTCGATGTAGTCCGACGCCGGGTCGTCGATCGACAGGTGGCCCTCGTCCTGGGCGATGCCGACGAGCGTGCTGGTGATCGACTTGGTCACCGAGAACACCTCGCGGGTGGTCGTCGGCTCGACCTCGTCCCAGTACCACTCGCCGACGATGCGGCCCCGCCGGGTGACGACGAGGCACTCGGAGTCGAGGGCCTCGGCGTCGGTCGCGATCGCCTCCATCGCCTCGGGGTCGAAGCCGAGCGACGCCGCGTCGGCCCGCTCCCAGTCGTCGCCGGGCCAGACGACGGGATCGCCGGCCCCGTCGGCGGGCACCGTCGTCGTCCCGGCGGTGGTCGTCGGATCGTCGGCGGCGCCGGCGTCGGCCCCGTCGTCGCCGGAACAGGCGGCCGCGGTGGCGAGCAGTGCGGCCGCGAGCAGCCCGCGGCGGAGTCGTTGCAGGGTCACTGCAAGATCCTAGTGACGCATCAGGTCGCACCCGTCTCCGGTCGACCGGCGGCGCGCCAGAGCCCGAGGGCGGGGTTCTGCACGTGCACGAACGGCTCCCCCTCCCGGTCGCGCCGCGGTCCCGACGGGGTGTCGCCGTCGACGCCGAGGCGGGCCAGCTCGGCGTCGAGGGGCCGCCACCGGTAGCCGACCGCCTCGACCTCGTCGCGGGTGAGGCCGCCCGCGCCGGGGTCGGTGCAGTACGTGACGGTGAAGCGACCCTCGCTCGACCCGTGGATCAGGTGGGCGGCGGCGCCGAGGTTGGCGGCCAGCTCCGGGTCGGCGGCCACCGCGGCGAGGGCGGCGTCGGTGCCGCGGTAGCCGTGCCGGCGGATCAGGACGTCGATCGCCGGGTCCTCCCCGAACGTGGTGACGCCGGGGGCCAGCACGACCAGCTCGCCCCCGTCGGCGATCGCGCACCGGGTGCGGTAGACGGCCTTGTTGCCGAGCCACGTGCTGCGCAGCTCGGACGGATCGAGCCAGCACGACACGCGGCGCCACGGCTCGACGACCCGCGTGATGCCCACCTCGGCGGCGAGGGCGGCCGCCGCCCGGTATGCCGCGCCGCCCGACCCGGCGCTGCCGCCGACCCCGGCGAACACCCCGCGCAGCCGCCGGGCGGGGCCGACGTCCTCGACGACGGTCAGCACCCACAGCACCTCGACCTCGGGGGCGACGAAGCGGTCGAACGCGGCGTCGACCAGGTCACGGACCGGCGTGACCGCCTCGCCCATCAGCCCCTCGAGCCCGCACACCGCCCCGAGGAAGTGCGACCGGTGGATCGTCGGCGCCCCGCCGAGGCCGATCACCAGGTTCTTGGCGCCGTTGGCCATGCCGACGACCTCGTGGGGCAGCACCTGGCCGATCGACACGACGAGGTCCCATCCGGTGAGCAGTTGGTCGTCGACCACGACCGGCACCGCGTCGGTGTAGCGGCCGCCGCTCAGCTCGGCGACCTCGGCGGCGGGCACCTCGCCGAGCGTCGTGACCCCGTCGCGCCAGCGGTGCACGAGCAGGCGGTCGACCCCGATCGCGTCGCCGAACAGCAGCCGGGCATCGGCCGCGGTCATCGGGGCGTGGGTACCGGTGGCGGGCAGGACGGCCGCCTCGATCCCGGCGCCCTCCAGCCGGGCGAGCAGGCCGACGGTGATCGGACCGGCCCGCGAGTGGAGGCGGGTGTGGTCGGGCGGCACGAGCAGCACCCGCCGCGGGCCGCGCCCGAGGACCGCTGCCGCGAGCTCGTCGATCATCCGGTCGAGGTCACCGTCGAGATCGGCCTCCGGTCCGCCCCACTCGAGGAGCGGACGTGGGCGCGCCACCGGCGTCTCGGACACGGCGGCGGCCGCCCGTCCGACGAGGTCGGCGACGGGGGCGGCGCCGTCGAGCACGGTCACGTCGACCTCGTCGGGTTCCGGGGGCTCCAGCGCGGCGAACTGACCGTCGACCATGCCGGGGCCCATGTAGTGACCGGTCCGCGAGCCGAGCCGTCCGCCCGCCGTCGCGGGGTCGAGGGCGAGGTGCACGAAGCGGACCCCGCCCACGCCGCGGAGGAGGTCGCGGTAGCGCCGCGCCAGGCCGGAACAGGCGACCACCGCCGGCCCGGCGCGCAGCTCACGCCTCACCCGGACCAGCCACGGCCAGCGGTCGTCGTCGTCCAGCGGCTCGCCCGCGGCCATCTTCGCCACCGACGCCTGGAGGTGGAGGTCGTCACCCTCGACGAACCGCACGCCGAGCGCGGCGGCGAGGGCGGACCCGACCGTCGACTTCCCCGCCCCCGACACGCCGGTCACGACGACCCGGAACCCGTCCACCGCGGCGGGCACCGGATCGCCGGGCAC
>JAAYBP010000049.1 GCA_012730075.1 Acidimicrobiales bacterium
CGGCGGAGCGGGTAGCTTGCGTGACCCACGCCACAGAGGGGAAACGCTCCGATGCCCAACCGGGGAACCTTCCGTCGCGCGGTGGTGTCCGCCACCGCGGTGCTCGTCGCGCTGCTCGCTGTGCCGGCCGGCCCGTCCGCCCCCGCGTCCGCCCAGGACGGCGACACCGGCCTGCTCTCCGCGACGGTCGTCGACGATCCGCCGGTCCCGCTCGACTGCGACGACTGGCGGTACGGACCCGACGACGAGCCCGCTGACCTCCCCGACGAGTACGACCGCGACGACTACCGGCGCACGTCGCGCCGCGACCCCCGGCCGGAACTGTCCGACTCGCCGCAGAACCACTGCGGCCAGAAGGGCGCCGCGGTCGATCTGGCGTGGGGCCTGTCGACCGGCACCCCCGACGTGCTGATCGCCGTGCTCGACTCGGGCATCCGGTGGCGCGACGCGTCGTCGATGGTGCAGCTCGCGACGAACGCCCACATCAACCTGGGGGAGGCCCGCCCGCCGTGCGCGGCGGTCGACGGCGACTGCAACGGCGACGGTCGCTTCGACATCCGTGACTTCGGGGAGATCGCGGACCTCAACGGGAACGGCCTGGCCGACCCGGAGGACCTGATCCTCGACCCGGCGTTCAGCGACGGGGTCGACGACGACGGCGACGGCTACGTCGACAACATCTCGGGCTGGGACTTCCTGTACGGCGACAACAACCCGCTCGACACCGTCGACTACGGCCACGGCACCGGCGAGGCGAAGGACTCCGCCGCCGTCGCCGACGGCACCGGCGACGTCGGCGTCTGCCCGGGGTGCACGTTCCTGCCGGTGCGCGTCAGCGACTCGTTCATCGCCGACGGCGGGCGCTTCGCGGCGGGGGTGCTCTACGCGCTCGACGAGGGCGCCGACGTCGTGCAGGAGGCGCTGGGCGCGCTCAGCAACCCGGTCCAGGCCCAGCAGGCGATCGACGCCGCCTACGAGCGGGGCGTGGTCGTCGTCGCGTCGATGGCCGACGAGGCGGCCGCCCACCCGAACCTGCCCTCGTCGCTCGAGCGCACGATGGCGGTCAACAGCGTCACCGAGAAGTCGGTCGACCTGCTCGGCCCGGCGCCGGTCGAGGGCTACCTGGCGCTGAACGGCTGCACCAACTTCGGCGGGCGCACGTTCGTGTCGGTGCCGTCGAGCTCGTGCTCGTCGGAGGCGACCGGCCTGTCGGCGGGGATGATCGGCCTGGTCGAGAGCTACGCGCGCGAGATCGGCCTCGACCCGCACCCCGACCTCGTCGGTCTGACCGGCCGCGCCGGGGGCGACGTGCTGTCCGCCAACGAGGCGATGCAGCTCGTGCGCTCGACCGCCGACGACATCGACTTCTCGACGCCGAACGACGTCGACCCGGCGAACAACTTCGGCACGTCGTCGGGCAACCCGCTGCTCGACACGGTGCGCTACCCGACCCGCCCCGGTTGGGACCAGGTCCACGGCTACGGGCGCATCAACGCCTACGAGCTGCTGCGCGCCGTCGACGCGGGGGCGATCCCGCCCGAGGCCGACATCACCGGCCCGCTCTGGTTCGACGTGCTGCCCGCGACCGGCACCGTCGACGTCACCGGGCGGGTGGCGGCCGTGCGCGCCGACTCCTACGACTACCGGCTCGAGTGGGCGCCGGGGGTGCAGGGCCCCGAGCACCCCGGCACCGACCTGTGGCGCGTCGTCGACGCCGCCGACGGCCTGACCGCCCCGCTCGACGGGGTCCTCGGCTCGCTCGACCTGGCCGCGGTGGCCGCCGAGCTCACCGACGGCGCCGGCGGCGCCCCGGTCGGCGACGACGGACGGCCCGACCCGGAGCGCTTCGCGGTGCGGCTGCGGGTGGTCGTGACCGCCCACGGCGGTGGCGGCGACGGCCTCCGCGGCGAGATGCAGAAGCAGGTCTTCGTCCACGACGACCCCGACCTGGTCGGCGGCTTCCCGCGGCGGGTCGACGGGGTGGGCGGGGCCAGCCCGGCCTTCACCGACGTCGACGGAGACGGCGCGGTCGAGCTGGTGCTCGGCACCGACGACGGCACGGTGCACGCGTGGCGCGCCGACGGCACCGAGATCGACGGCTTCCCGATCCGCACCGACGTGTCGAGCTGGTGGCCGACCGGCTCGCCGACCGCGGCGGCCGAGGGCATCGAGGCCCACCGCGGCACCGTCGGCCTCGGCGGGCCCGCGCTCGGCGACCTCGACCGCGACGGCACCGTCGAGGTGGTCGTCCCCGACGCCAACGGTGCGGTCGCGGTGTTCGGCGCCGACGGGGAGCGCCGGGCGACGGCCACGATCGACCCGGCGTTCTCGCTCGACGACCGCGCCGGGCAGGACCGCTACAACCGCACCAAGCCCGGGTTCCTGTCCTCCCCGTCGCTCGGCGACCTCGACGGCGACGGCGACCTGGAGATCGTCGCCGCCGCCCTCGACCGCCACGTCTACGCGTGGCACCACGACGGCACGCCGGTCGCCGGCTTCCCGGTGCTGCTGGTCGACCCGGCGAAGGTCGACTCGATCGACCCGACGTCGCACCGGGTGACGTTCGCGGCCGGATCCGGCGCCCAGGAGGGCGGTGAGCTGCTCGCCACGCCCGCCCTGGCCGACCTCGACGGCGACGGCCGGCCCGAGATCGTCGTCGGCGCCCAGGAGCAGTACGGCGAGGCCCCGAACGTCGGCGACGGCGCCGCCGCGCTCGGCCTGCTGACGCTGGCGGGCAGCGCCGGCAACAGCCGGGTGTACGCCATCTCGCCCGACGGCACCG
>JAAYBP010000370.1 GCA_012730075.1 Acidimicrobiales bacterium
GACGTTGGCCGTCGTCGTCGTGGTCGGGCTGGCGCTGGTCGGGTGGCTGGCGGTCGCGGCCGGCGCGTCGATCGTCTCCTACGGCGGCTACCGCCTGACCCGCCGGCACGACGTGCTCCGGGTGCGGCGGGGCCTCCTCGACCAGCGCGAGGCCAGCATCGAGCTCCACCGGGTGCAGGCGGTGTGGATCCGCGAGAACCCGGCCCGGCGCGCCCTCGGCCTGGTCAGCGTGACGATCCAGAGCGCGGGCGGGGCGGCGGGGGCCGACGGTGGTGATGCTCGGATCGACGTACCGATCCTCGCCCGACGCGACCTCGGTGGTCTGCTCGCTGAGGTGCTGCCCGCGGCCGCCGAACCGCCCCCGCTGCTGCCCCCGCCGCCCGCGGCGCGCCGCCGGGCCTGGGTGAGGTCGGTCGGTCCGGTCGCGCTCCTCGTCGTGGCGGTGGGGACGGCCGTGCTGCTACTCGACGCCGCTCCGTCGGTGGTCGCGGCCTTCGGTGTCGCCGCGGTGCTGGCGCTGGCCGGGGCGGCGACCGCCGCCGAGGTCGGCTTCGCGGCGCGGGGCTGGACGGCGACGCCGGAGCTCGTGGTCGCCCGCGAGGGGGGCCTGATCCGGGTCACCGCGCTCGTGCCTTCGGCGAAGGTGCAGAGCACCCGCCTGCGCTCCTCGCCCTTCCAGCGCCGGGTCGACCTCGCCACCCTCGCCCTCGACGTCGCCGGCCGGGGCGACACACCCCGGATCCTCGACGTGGAGGTCGACCGGCTCGAACGGCTGCGCCTCGACGCCCTCGCCGCACCCGCCGCCCGCCGCGACGAGGGGGCGGTCCGCCGGGGCCCGTGAGCCCGCGGGCGCGGTGTAGCCGCCAGGCGAGTGCGAACCGTGCCCCGCGACCAGGCCCTTCCGACGGATGCACTCGGGCGCGATGGAGCAAGCTCGGGGGGTGACCGATCGACTCCCGCCCCCGCCCGTAGGCAGCTTCGCCAGCGACAACGCCGCGCCGGTCGCCCCCGCGGTGCTCGACGCGCTGACCGCCGCCAACGCCGGGCCCGCCCTCGCCTACGGCGACGACCCGTGGACGGCGGCGGCGATCGACGCGGTGCGCGACCTCGTCGGCGGCGACGCCGAGGTCCTGTTCTGCTGGGGCGGCACCGGCGCCAACGTGGTGGGCCTGGCGGCGATGCTCCAGCCGTGGCAGGCGGTGATCTGCCCCGAGTCGGCTCACATCGTGGTCGACGAGGCCGGCGCCCCGGTCCGGTTCACCGGCTCGTCGGTGCTCGCGCTCCCGACCGAGGACGGCAAGCTCCGGCCCGAGCAGCTCGACCCCCACCTCCACTGGCTGGGTGAGGTGCACCACCCGCAGCCGGCGGTCGTGTCGATCTCCCAGGCCACCGAGATGGGCACCGTCTACTCCCTGGATGAGACGGCGGCCCTCGCCGAGGCGGCGCACCGGCACGGGCTCCGCCTCCACGTCGACGGGGCCCGCCTGGCCAACGCCGTCGCCGCGCTCGGCACCGACCTGGCGACGGCGGTGCGCGACTCCGGGGTCGACGTGATGACGTTCGGCTTCACCAAGAACGGCGCCATGTACGGCGAGGCGGTGGTGGTGCTCGACCCGGACGCCGCCCCGGCGGTCGGGTTCGTGCGCAAGCAGGCCGGCCAGCTCCCGTCGAAGGCCCGCTACGTCGCCGCCCAGGTGTCGGCGCTCCTGGACGGCGACCGATGGCTCGACCACGCCCGCCACGCCAACGCGGCCGCCCGGCTCCTCGCCGAGCGGGCCGCCGCGGTGCCCGGCGTCGAGATCGACCGGACGCCGGAGGTCAACGCGGTGTTCGCCCGCCTGCCCGCCGACGCGATCGAACCGCTGCGCGCGTGGTCGTTCTTCTGGCCGTGGGACCCCGAGCGCCGCCTCGTCCGCTGGATGACGAGCTTCGCCACGACCGACTCCGACGTCGACCGCTTCGTCGCCGGGCTGGAGGCGATCGTCGCGCCGAGGGCCTAGATCTCGGCGGGCGGGATCTCGCCGAGGTCGTCGCGGGTGCGGACCCGCCACAGCTCGTGGGTCTGGATCACCCAGAACGCGGCGAACTCGATCAGGACGAACAGCTCCAGCCAGAAGATCCACTGGTCGACGACCACGCGCAGCACCGCGACGCAGACGAGGAGCGTGCCGACCATCGCCCCGGCCACGGCCGCGTAGCGGTTGCGGAGCGCGGCGGCGTCGGGGCGGCCGGGACCCCGACCGCGTCCGGTGGTCGAGCGGCGGGCCAGACCGACGCCGTTGGTCATCACCGTGGCGACGATCGCGGCGAACATCACGCCCGCGGCGACCGAGTGGGCGGCGGTGCGGAACGTCTCGCGGGCGGCGACGAACGCGATCGCGGTCACGACCGGCACGACCGCGATCGACGCGAGCGACACCCGCGCCCGGCCGCGGGCGGTCGCGTCGCGGATCGCGCGGGTCAGCAGGAAGGCGACGGCGAGGCCGATCACACCCACGATCAGGAGGGCGGCGACGTTGTTGTCGATCGCCGCCTCCAGCTCGCGTCGGGTCGGCACGTTCGCCGCTTCGCAGGAGTCGTCGACCGTCGTCGGCACGAACGCCACGACGAACGCCAGCGCCCCCGCCGCGTTCATGGCGATGTCCTCGGTGTCGTCGCTGCCCCGGTAGACGATCAGGCAGGCGCCCAGCGCGCACAGGCAGCCGACGAACACCGCCCGGACCGGCGTGAAGTAGTAGGCGCTGATCGAGCTCTGGAGGCAGGTCGGATCGCTCACCGCCACCTGGAGCCCGACCGCCGCGAGGAGCAGGACGAGCAGCAGCACCATGCCCACCCGCAGGTGCTGGTACGTGCTGATCGTGTCGTCCCGGGAGATGGGATCGTCCCGGACCGTCTCGTCGCGGATGCCGGTGTCGTCGCGGCTCTCGGTCATGTCGCCCACCTGGTCGCCCGATCCCCGCGATGATGCAGCCTATGACAACCCACGCCGAGGCCGTCGCCCAGCTCACCGCCCCCGGCGGTCCCTTCGCCATCGTCGAGACCGAGGTCGACGGGGTGCCGATGCGCATGTACGAGAGCCGCTTCGGCTCGCTGCGCGACGTGCTGGCGATGGGCTCCGGCCACGGCGACGCCACGTTCATCGTCTACGGCGACCGCCGGATCTCCTTCGCCGAGTTCGCCGCCGAGGCCAACTCGATCGCCGCCGCCCTGGCCGAGCGCGGGGTGGGCCGTGGCGACCGGGTCGCGGTGCTGTCGGCCAACAACCCCGAGTGGTGCACCACGTTCTGGGCGACGGTGAGCCTGGGCGCGATCCTCGTCGGGCTCAACGGCTGGTGGAAGACCGACGAGGTGCTCTACGGCCTCACCGACAGCGGCGCCAAGGTGCTCGTCGCCGACGGCCCACGCTTCGAGCGGATCGCGGCCGAGGTGGCCGGTGGGCAGCTGCCCGATCTGGAGGCGGTGTTCCTGATCGACGGCGACCCGGCGTCCGGAGGCGAGCGGGCCCACCCGTTCTCCGATCTGACCGCGGGGGGACCGGCCCCGGCGCCGACCGGGGAGATCGACGAGACCGACGCGGCGGTGATCTTCTACACGTCGGGCACCACCGGGCGGCCCAAGGGGGCCATCTCCACGCACCGCTCGATGGTCGCCAACCTCCAGAACACGGTGCTGAACAGCATCGCGACCCGCATGGCGATGCCCGAGCCGGACGGCGCCGAGCCCGCGGCTGCCGGCGGTCAGACCGTCGGCCTGCTCACGTCGCCGCTGTTCCACGTGGCCGGGTGCCACTCGAACCTGGTCGTGAGCATGCTCGGCGGGGTCCGCATCGTGATCCCCGAGGGCCGCTTCGACCCCGAGAACGTCCTCCGCCTGATCCAGGAGGAGGGCGTCGCCATCTGGGCGACCGTCCCGACGATGGTGTGGCGGGTCTGCGAGCACCCGTCCCGCGACGAGTACGACACCTCGACGGTCACGACCGTCGCGTTCGGCGGGTCCCCGTCGGCGGGGGAGCTCCAGCGGAAGGTGAAGGAGACGTTCCCGAACGTCGCCTTCACCACCAACGCCTACGGCCTGACCGAGTCGTCGTCGGTCGCCACGACGCTCACCGGCGAGGACAGCGCCCGCAAGCCCGACTCGGTCGGGCGCCCGGTGCCGGTGGTCGACGTCCGCATCGACGACGGCGCCGGCGGGAGCCTGCCGCCCGGCGCCACCGGCGAGGTGTGCCTGAGGGGGCCGATCATCATGCCGGGCTACTGGAACAAGCCGGAGGCGACGGCCGAGGTGATCCGCGACGGGTGGCTCCACACCGGCGACGTCGGCCACGTCGACGACGAGGGCTTCCTGTTCATCACCGACCGGGCCAAGGACATGATCATCCGGGGTGGCGAGAACGTGTACTGCGTCGAGATCGAGAACCGCCTCGTCGAGCACCCGTCGATCGCCGACGCCGCCGTGATCGGCGTGCCCCACCCGAGCCTCGGCGAGGAGGTCAAGGCGGTGGTCCAGACCGAGCCGGGCCGCACGATCACCGAGGACGAGGTCCGGGCGTGGGTCGGAGAGGTGCTCGCCGGGTTCAAGGTGCCCGCCCACGTCGAGGTCCGCGAGGAGAAGCTGCCGCGCAACGCGTCCGGGAAGCTGCTGAAGAACCTGCTCCGCGGCAGCGGCGACGTCAGCCTGGCCGAGACCCTGTAACACCTGGGGTCGGAGGAAACCTGTTACCCGGTAACAGGTTTCCTCCGACCCCAGGTGTTACCGGCGGGGTTCGACGACGAGGGTGCCGGTCGCCCGGCGCTCGGCGAGGGCGGCGAGGGCGTCGGCGGTGCCGTCGAGCGGGTACGTGGCCCCGACGACGGGGTCGATCGCGCCCGAGGCGAGCAGCGGCAACAGTCGGGACCACTGCTCCTGGAGGTAGCCGGGGTGCGAGAAGGCGTACTCGCCCCAGGCGACGCCGACGACGCTGGTGTTGGCGAGCAGCAGCCGGTTGACCTTCACCGTCGGGATCTCGCCCCCGGCGAAGCCGACGACGAGCAGCCGGCCCTCGGTGGCGAGCGACCGCAGCGAGTCGGTGAAGCGGTCGCCTCCGACCGGGTCGAGCACCACGTCGACGCCGCGCCCGTCGGTGAGGGCGCGGGCGGCGTCCTTGAACCCGTCGACGTCGATCGCCTCGTCGGCGCCGACCCGCCGGGCGACCTCGGCCTTCTCCGGCGACGAGGTCACCGCGATCACGCGAGCGCCCATCGCCTTGGCCACCTGGATGCACGCGGTGCCGACGCCGCCCGCCGCGCCGTGGACGAGCACGGTCTCGCCGGGTTGCAGGCGCCCGCGACGCTCGAACGCGAACTCGGCGGTCAACGTGTTCACCGGCAGTATCGAGGCCGCCGCGAACGACACCGCGTCGGGCAGGGCGAACGTGGCGTCGACGCCGGCGGTGGCGACCTCGGCCAGCCCGCCGAGGCCGCACAGGGCGGCGACCCGGTCGCCCGGGCGGAGGTCGGACCCCTCGGGCGCGGTGCGGACGGTGCCCGCGACCTGGGATCCGGGCACGAACGGCGGCTCGGGGCGCATCTGGTACTCGCCCCGGGTCATCAGCAGGTCGGGGAACGTGATCCCCGCGGCCTCGACGTCGATCACGACCTGGCCCGGGTGGGCGGTGGGCTCGTCGACGTCACCGACCTCGATGCCGTCGGGGCCGTCGAGCGAGACGACGCGTGCGGCGCGCACGTCAGTTCCCCGCCAGGCGGGCGACGACCGGAGCGAAGGGCTCCATCGAGTCTCCCTGCACGACGACGTAGGAGAAGCCCCACCGCTCCCGGCGGGCCTCGATGTCGGCGCAGATCCGGTCGACCGTGCCGATGAGGGCGTGGGGGTAGTCGTCGACCGCCTCGGGCGGGATCCCGAACAGCGGCGCCATCATCTCGATCATGCCGTCGCGGTCGTCGGTGACGATCGTGGCGAAGTTCAACGCGTTGAGCTCGATGTCGTCGAAGCGGTCGCCGGCCGCCTCGCGGATCCACCCCAGCTTGCGGTCGGTCTCGGCCGCGGTACCGGTCCGGGCCGCATCGGCGTCGACCGCCCCGTTCGGGATCGTCGGGTTGACGCCGACGATCTGCGCCTCTTGTGCCGCGAACGACAGCACCCGCTTCATGCCGCCCCCGATGAGCAGCGGCGGGTGGGGCTTCTGCACCGGCTTCGGGTGCCCGTCGTAGCCGGTGATCGTGTAGTGCTCGCCCGAGTGGTCGAACGGTCCGTCGCCCAGTGCGCCCTTCAGCACGGCGACCGCCTCGATCATGCGGTCGACCCTGACCTTCGGCGGGTCCATCGGGATGCCCGACTGCTCGTAGTCGGAGGTCATCCAGCCCGCGCCGAGCCCGAGCTCGAGGCGGCCGCCGGAGAGGAGGTCGAGCGTGGCGCAGTCCTTGGCCAGCACGACGGGGTGCCGGTAGTCGTTGTCGTAGACGAGCGCGCCGACCCGGAGCGTGGTCGTGGCGTCGGCGGCCGACTGGAGCGCGACGGTCGGGGACAGCTGCGTGCCGAAGTGGTCGGGCATGAACAGCGTCGAGTAGCCGAGGTCCTCGGCCCGCTTCGCCTGCTCGACCCACGACGGGCCGTCGGGAGCCTCGGAGAGCTGGATGCCGAATCGGAACGGACGACGGTGGGCCATGGCAGGGGACGCTAACCGTCTGACCTGCCGGGGGCGCCGGAGGTCGGTCCTCTAACGTTGCCCGGGCGTGATCGACGGACTGCTCGTGAACCTGGGACGCCTCGTCCGGCTGGGCGGCATCGTCGTGCTCGGCGTGGCGACCCTGGCCACGACGGTCGTCGTGGTGGCGCCCCGCGTGGCCGACATCGCCAAGGCGCACCGCTTCGAGATGCCGCCGGTGACCCTCGAACCGCTGTCGGAGCGCTCCTACGTCTACGACCGCAACGGCGACCTGATGGCGACCTTCGTGGCCGAGCAGAACCGGGTGCGGGTCGACATCGCGGACGTACCGAGGACGGTGATCGACTCGGTGCTCGCCGCCGAGGACTCGTCGTTCTACAGCCACCACGGCGTCAACGCCCGCTCGATCGGGCGGGCCCTCACCGCCAACATCGAGAGCGGCGGCGTCGCCCAGGGCGGCTCGACCATCACCCAGCAGGTCGTGAAGAACTCGATCACCGGCGGCGACCAGGACTTCGCCCGCAAGATCGAGGAGGCGGTGCTCGCCGTCGAGCTGGAGGAGCGCTACACCAAGGACGAGATCCTCGAGCGCTACCTGAACACGATCTACCTCGGCTCGGGCACCTACGGGGTGCAGGCGGCGGCGGAGGTCTACTTCGACAAGGACGTCGGCGAGCTCAACTGGTCCGAGGCGGCGCTGCTCGCCGGCCTGATCCGCTGCCCCAACTCGTGCAACCCGTTCGTCGCGCCGTCCCGGGCCCGCAGCCGGCGGGCGACGGTGATCGACTCGCTCCGCGCCACCGGGCGACTCGACCAGTTCGAGGCCGATCTGGCGAAGTTCACCGGCCTCCCGTCCGAGCCCCACCGGCCCCGTCAGCCCGACGACTACTTCGTGGAGGCCGTCAAGCAGCAGCTCCTCGACGACGAGCGGCTCGGCGACACGCCGACCGCCCGCTACAGCGCCCTCTACGGCGGCGGCTTGCGGGTGTACACGACGTTCGACCCGGCGATGTACCTGGCCGCGCTGGCGGCCCGCAACGAGACGCTGCCCGGTCCCGGCGACGGCACGTTCCCGCTGAGCCCCGACCCCGAGACGGGCGCGACGCGCATCGGCACGGCGGCGATGGCGGGCGTCGACCCGTCGACCGGCGCGGTGCGGTTCCTCGTCGGCGGCCCGGGCTTCGACCGGTGGCAGTTCGACCTGGCGCAGTCGGACCTGCGCCAGACCGGGTCGACGTTCAAGACGTTCGTGCTCACCCAGGCGTTCATCGAGGGGTACTCGCCGAACGACACGATCGACGGTTCGGGCCCGTGCCGGGACGTGCCGGGCTATCCCGACGACGACCCGCCCGGCAACTACGGCGGCGCCCGGCTCGGCACCGCCACGCTGACCAGCCAGACCCTGCGGTCGTCGAACTGCGCGTTCCTGCGGCTCAACCAGATCGTCGGTCCGGAGCGGGTCGCCGACCTGGCCCAGCGCATGGGGATCACGTCCGAGCTCAACCCCGACTACGCGTCGATGGCGCTCGGGGCGCAGGGCTCGTCGCCGCTCGACATGGCCGCCGCCTACTCGGTGCTCGCCAACGACGGCATCCGCAACCCCGCGTACTTCATCGACCGGGTCGAGGACACCGACGGCGACGTCGTGTTCGCCCACCAGGCGGCGCCCGAACGGGTCGTGCCCGAGAACGTCGCCCGCCTGGTGACCGAGGTGCTGGAGAAGAACGTGCAGAGCGGCACCGGCACCAACGCCCGGCTCGGCGCGCAGCCGGCGGCGGGCAAGACCGGCACCACCAACGGTCCGAGCGACGTGTGGTTCGTCGGCTACACGCCGCAGCTCTCGCTGTCGGTCTGGGTCGGCGGCACGTCCGACAACCAGGCGCTCGGCAACCGCGACATCGGCACGAGCGTCACCGGCGGGCGCATCCCGGCCCTGATGTGGGGCACCGTGATGGGCTACATCCTCGACGGGGCGCCGGTCGAGACGTTCGTCGAGCCCGAGCCGGTCCCCGGCGGCGAGTACCTCTGCATGCCGACCGCCACCCGCCGCTGCCGCGGCCGCCGCTGACCGCACCGGACGGTGCCGGGCACGGACCGGTCCGGAGCGCCGCCACCGCCGCCTACGCTCCCTCGCCATGAGCGACGCGCTCGATCAGCTACTCGTCGTGCAGGGCCACGACCTGAAGGTCACCCAGCTGCACACCCGCCGCGACGGGCTGCCCGAGCGGGCTGAGGCCGCCGAGGTCGAGGCCACGCGGGCCGAGCGGGCCAAGCGGCTGGAGGCGGTCGACTCCGAGCGGCACCGCCTCGACCGCGACCAGGGCCGCCTCGACGACGAGGTGGCGACGCTGCGGTCGAAGGCGGAGGCGGCCGAGAAGACGCTGTACGGCGGGGCGATCACCGCCGCCCACGAGCTCCAGGCGCTCCAGGACCAGATCGCCTCGCTCGGCCGGCGCGTCGGTGAGCTCGAGGACCAGGAGCTCGAGATCATGGTCGAGCGCGAGCCCTTCGACGAGGAGGCCGCCGCGATCGGCGCCGAGCTGGAGGCGCTGGCCGCCCGGGCGGCCGACGTCCAGGCCCGGATCACCGTCGCCGAGGCCGAGATCGACGCCGAGCTCGACTCCGAGCGCGCCGCTCGCGACGCCGCCGCGGCCGAGGTCCCCGCCGACCTGCTGGCCGAGTACGAGACGCTCCGGGCGTCGCGCTCGGGCATCGGCGTCGCCCGCCTCGAGCACGGCACCTGCCAGGGCTGCCACATCAAGCTCTCGGCGGTCGAGCTCGACCGCATCAAGGGCCTGCCCGACGACGAGCTCGTGCACTGCGAGGAGTGCGGGCGCCTGCTCGTCCGCTAGCGACCGGCGGTGCTGCTCTGGTTCGTCGGGCCGACGGTGGCCCTCGTGTGGCTGGTGTTCCGCAGCCCCGCGTTCGACTACCGGCTCGTCGCCCTGGGCGCGGTGCTGCCGCTGCTCGAGGTGCTCACCGGGGGGCCGCGGGTGCTCCACACTCTGCTCGGCGCGGTTGGCGCGTTGACCGTGGTCGTGCTGGCCACGCGTGAGCGACGGCTCGTGCGTCGCCGCTGGATCGGCCTGCCGATCGGGCTGTTCTTCCACCTCGTGCTCGACGGCGCGTTCACGCGGGCCGAGCTGTTCTGGTGGCCGTTCCTCGGCTGGGCGCTCCCGTCGGGCCGGCTGCCGGAGCTCGACCGGCCCGTCGTCGTGATCGTCGTTCTGGAGGTCCTCGGCGCGGCGGCGGTCTGGTGGTGCTGGCGGGCCTTCGGCCTCGACGACCCGGCCCGCCGCCGCCTGATGCGCGACACCGGTCAGGTCGACCGGGCGATGCTCCCACCCGCCTGAGATCCCCAAACTTCAATCCTGGTCCACCAGTACGGGGGACCAGGATTGAAGTTTCGGCGGGTTCAGGGGAGGCCGGCGTGCGGGATCTCGACGGTGACCGTCGCGAGGACCGCCTCGCGGGCGACCGATCGGGTGTGCTCGAAGAAGTCGGGAGCGCAGCAGGCGAGGAGGGTCCGTCCGTCGTCGCCACCGAGCATGCAGGCGTAGACGCCGAGGCCGTCGGGCCCGGGGATCTCGTCGACGATCTCCCCGCCCGGCGCGACCCGCGCGACCCGGTTGCCCATGGCGTCGGCGAACCAGATGTGGCCCTCGGCGTCGAGCGTGCACCCGTCGGGAGCGACGGTGAGGGCGGCGAGCACCGTGCCGGTGTCGCCGAGCGGCGGGGTCGGCGCCATCTGGGCGAACACCCGTCGGTCGCTCACGTGTCCGTCGTCGCCGATCGTGAACGCTGTGTAGCGCGCGCCGAGCGTCTCGCCGACGATGAGGGTGCGGCCGTCGGGCGTGATCACCGAGCCGTTGGGGAAGTGGAGGTCGTCGGCGATCAGGTCGAACGATCCGTCCGGGGCCACGTGGAACAGGGGCGCTCCCACCGCCTCGGCGCCGCTCATGAGGTCGAAGCCGAAGCAGCCCACGTAGGCGTGGCCGGTCCCGGACACGACGAGGTCGTTGAGCGGGCCGCTGAGCCCGATGCCGGAGAGGTCGGCGTGGACCGAGGTGGTGCCGTCGGCGGCGACGCGGAGCAGACGGTGGTCCTTCATCGACACGACCACCAGCGAACCGTCGGGGAGCCAGCCCAGGCCCGACGGCTGGTTCTCGACGGTGGTGACCTCCTCCTGGGTGCCGTCGGGCGCGACGGTGAGCACGAGGCGCCGGTAGAAGTCCGACACCCACCAGCGTCCGTCGTGCCAGCGGGGTCCCTCGAAGAAGGTACCGCCGTCGGCCAGGGTCGTGAACCGTCGCTCGGTCATGGCCGCGGACCCTAGGCCCGGCCGTTCCGCCCCGCCCGCGCCCCCGAAACCGTCGAAATTTCAATCCTGGTCCACCGGTGCGGGGGACCAGGATTGAAGTTTGGGGTCAGAAGCCCCGGAGGGGGAGGTCGGCCGGGCGCTGGAGCCAGTTGTCGGCCGGGTAGTCGGCGTCGCGCTCGACCAGGTGGACCGAGTACGCCTCGCGCGACCGGCCCGACCGGTTGGGGCCGGACCAGTGGGGGAGCAGGCCGTGCAGCAGGACGAGCGTGCCGGCCGGAACCTCTACCGGGACGAGCGGGGCGCGACCCGGCTCGGGGAGGGGCGTGTCGTCGAGCGTGGTGAACGCGGTGCCGTCGGCGTCGGACGCTCCCGCTCGGTGGAACCGGGTGCGCAGCGGGCCGCGGTGGCCGCCGGGCTCGACCCAGAGGCAGCCGTTGTCGAGCGTGGCGTCCTCGAGGGCCAGCCACAGTCCCACGACCGTCATCGGCTCGGTGTAGAGGAACGTGGCGTCCTGGTGGCAGGTGACCTCGCCGCCGATGCGCGGCTGCTTGAAGATGTGCATCGACTGGAGCAGCAGCGGGTCGCGCATCCCGGCCGCGGCCGCCGCCTCGGCCATCACCGGGCGCCGGGACACCTCGGAATACACGTCGTCGACGTCGTGCTGGGCGTGGCCGATCTTGTTGATCGACCGCTCGATCGGCACGACCAGCCGCCCGTCGGCGTCGAAGGCCTCCTCCTCGAAGAAGCAGCGGACCTCGCCGCCGGAGGACAGGAACCACTCGTCGGACGTGCGGCTCTGCTCGTGGGTCGAGAACACCGACACCGGGTCGTCCGCCGCCTCCCGCACGATCTCGGCGGCCCGGTCCATCAGCCGCCGACGGTCCTCGGCGGACACCGCGTCGGGGATCGTCAGGTAGCCGTCGCGCTCCCAATCCATGGGCCGAGGATACGGGCCCGGTCGCGAGGGGCCCCACCTCACCCCCCAGCGGCAGACGCCTCGACCTCGACCACACGTGGCCCTGGACCACCACCCTCCTCGCCGCCCGGCAGACACTCCTGCCCGGCGGTGCCGACGGTCTCATCTCATGGCCGGAGGATTCTCGCTTCTCGAATGCTGCGGTCTTGGACGGCAACGTTTGGGTGCTCACTGCTCGAAATGTTGCCGAAGCCGAGGCCCTCGACTATCAGCTCTGGCGGGTCGATGATGCTGGGAGCAGTCAGCTCATGGCCGAGATTTCGAACGCCACCAGTCCACCGGCGCTCTGGGTCACCGACCGCAACCTATTCGCGTTCGCTTCGACATGCCGACAGGAGAGCCCGTCCTGCGTCGACCCCGGGACGGTGTCGTCTGGGTATTCGCCGCCGATGGGTCGGCATCTGCCCAGGGGGTGACGGTAGAAGCGGGCGGAATCCCGTTCGGGGCGGTCGCCGACAGCGTCTGGGTGAACGCCTACCCCGATCTATTGCTCGTCAACAACGAGGGTTCGGTTGTCGAGCGGGTTCCGTTGCGTGGTACCGAGCCCTGTGTGCTTGGGGGACAACTGGTGGTGATCGACGGTAGCGACGGTTTTCCCTTGCAGGGCGGTTTCGGCCAATGGCGAGGTGCTCGTACGGGAAGAGGGTACAGCGGTGTTCGCCGCGGCACCGCTCCCGAACAATGCGAACGAAAGGTTTGCTCGACTGTTCAGTTTCGACACTGATGGGGAAGTGGCGATCGTTTGCGGCCAACTTGAGACTGAGCAGTCGCAAATGGAGTGCGTGGTGGGTCTGCCATGATGCGCCGCAGGCCTGTGCTCCTTGTAGCGTTGATTGCTCTATGGGCGGTGTCGACGGTGCTCTAGCCGTCTGGAGCCGAGCCGGCGGCTGCCGGCGGACTTCGACAGCATCCGTACAACATGCAATCGGCCAGCCGGTAACCGCCGGCCATATGACGCCGCTCGCGGCGTCCTCGTCCAAGCGGTTGGACAAGGCAGGCGCGTCGTCCTGCGTCCTTGCGAGGGACGCCCCTGGCTCGCCGGTTCCCTGCCGAGCCCTACGAGACACCCCACTAGCGTCGGCGCCGTGGAGGAGGACGGGTCGGCGGACGGACGGGTGGACCGGCAGGAGATGGCGGTGCCGCAGGGGACGTTCCGCCTCGTCCGCCCCGACGCGACCGGCCGGGCGCCGCTCCGCGCGTGGGACGCGGCCGACGAGATGGCGCTCCGACACCTCGACGAGGTGGGCCTGGTCGAGGACGACGGTAACGACGCCCCGACCGTGGTCGTCGTCGGCGACGGGTGGGGGGCGCTGGCGGCTCCGCTCGCATCCCTACACCCGACCGTGGTGGTCGACTCGTACACGGCGGCCCGGGCGATCGTGGCGAACCTGGGCGCGAACGGCGTCGACCCCGGCTCGGTGACGATCGCCGACCCGCTCGGCCCGCTGCCCGAGGCGATCGATGTCGGCGTCGTGAAGGTCCCCAAGGCGTCCGCCGTCCTCGACCACCACCTCGCCCGGCTCGCGCCGCGGCTGGCGCCGTCCGCGACGGTCATCGGGGCGGGGATGACCCGCCACGTCCATTCCTCGACCGTCGACGCCTTCGGCCGCTGGATCGGCCCCACGGCCACGACCCGGGCGGTGCGCAAGGCCCGACTGCTCCTGGCGACGGCGGGACCCGACCGGGCGACCGGCCCCGACGGGGCGACCGCGCCGGAGGGGGCGACCGGGGCCGGGCGTGGGTCGCGCTGGCCGCGGGAGACAACGCTCGACGGGCCCGGCGGTCCGATCGTGGCGATCGCCCACGCCGGGGTGTTCGCCGCGGGCCGGCTCGACCGCGGCACCGCCGCCCTCCTGGCCGCCCTGCCCGAGCCGGGCACCCACCGGCGGGCCGTCGACCTGGGCTGCGGCACCGGCGTGGTGGGCACGGTGCTCGCCCGGCGCGATCCGGCGGTCGAGGTCACGTTCGTCGACGACTCCGCCCTCGCGCTCGCGTCCGCCCGGGCCACGTGGGAGCGGAACCTCGGCGACCGCCCGGCCCGCTTCGTCCACGGCGACGGGCTGCTCGACCCCGAACCGATCGACTGCGACCTGGTGTGCGTCAACCCGCCGTTCCACCGCGACCACGCCGTGGGCGACGCCACCGCCTGGCGGATGTTCGTCGAGGCCCGCGAGCGGCTGGCGCCCGGCGGGGAGCTGCTGGTGGTCGGCAACCGGCACCTGGCGCACCACGCCAAGCTGGCCCGCCTGTTCGGGCGGCGACGGGTCGAGGTGGTCGGGAGCGACCCCGCCTACGTGGTGTGCCAGGCGACGGTGGCGACCTAGGTAGGGTCGTCGGCGAGGCCATGACCCCTTCGCGCACGCCAACCGGGCACCTCGCCGCCGCGCCGCGGGCGTCGATCGGCCCCCGCCACAGGCTCCGCCGGGCCGTGGTCGCCGCGGCGGTCTCGTTGCTCGCGGTGGCGGCCGGCTGCTCCGGCGACGACGCGGCGGGCGGTCCCGACCCGACGACGGGGGAGGACGGGGGCGGATCGGTCACGACCGTGGCGGTCGACGCGGGCGAGGTCGTGCCGGCCCGCCTCGTGATCTTCACCGCCGGCACCGACGCCGATCCCGACGGCCCCGGTCCGGGGCTGATCACCGACGCGGTGGGCGTGCGGGCGTTCCGCGGGCGGTTCCTCGCCGACGACGGCGAGGGGGCCGAGATCCTCGACGACCTCGCCGACGACCTCGAGGACGGTGACGGCCCCGGCGACACCGTCTACGTCGGCGGGATGGTCAGCGTCGGCTGCGCCGGCCCCGAGGACGCGGAGCTGCGGGTGATCGACGGCGACCTCCGGTTCGTGCCCGTGGGTTTCGACGCCGGCACGGGTGAGGAGTGCGACCGCACGGTGACGAGCGTGGCGCTCGCCGCGGTGGCCGTCGGCGACCTGCCCGGCGACGTGACGATCGGCGGCGAGCCCGCCGACGCGCCGGTGGGCCCGGGTCGGATCGTCGTGTTCGAGCGCCTCGAACGGCGGCTCCGCCGCACCGCGGAGGAGCTCCGCGACGCCGACGCCACCGTCGACTTCCTCGAGGATCACGACGTCGAGGTCGACCCCCCGGGCGACGTGGCGCCCGACGTCCGCCGGTTCGGGTACGTGATCGATGGCTGCGGCGCCGACACGGCCGAGATCGTGACCGGCGACGGCGAGATCACCGCGGTGGCCACCGGTCCGTCGGCGGGATCGTGCGACGGCTCCGAGCGCTACCTCGTCGTGGCCGACGTCGCGGTGTCGGCGTCCGGCGGCCTCGAGCCCGAGGTCTGAGGCCGGTCCACGCCGCGCCGGCGCGCCGACCCGCGCCGGATCAGGCGCCGGGTGGGTCGCGCCGCGCCGCGAGGTCGGGCGCACCGAAGGCGCCCGGCAGGAGTTCGCCGAGCGTCACGATGCCGTCGCCGGTGTCGATCGGCAGCGACGGGTCGGCGAACTCCGACAGCACCTGCCGGCAGCGGCCGCACGGGGCGAGGTACTCGCCGTCGCCGGCGACCACCGCGAGGGCGACCAGCCGCCCCCCGCCCCCGGCGGCCAGCGCCGACGCCACGCCGTTCTCGGCGCACGTCGTCAGCCCGATGCTGGCGTTCTCGACGTTGCAGCCGACGACGACGCGACCGTCGTCGACGAGGGCGGCCGCGCCCACCCGCACGCCCGAGTACGGCGCGTACGCCCGGCCGCTCACCTCCCGGGCGCGAGCGCGCAGGTCGTCCCAGTCGACGTCGGGTGCCGGGCCGCTCACCGGGGGCACCCCGTCATCCCGCCTGGCCCCGTCGGTAGGGCTGGCCGTCGGCCGCGGGCGGCCGCAGCCGCTGGGACGCGAACGTCAGCACCAGGAGGGTCGTCAGGTGGGGGAGGAACACCACGATCTCGTTCGGGAGCTCGTCGGTGACGAGGTACCAGCCGTACACGGCGAGCCCGGCGGCGACGATCGCGAGCGACGAGAGCCACCGCCCGGTGATGATCGCCCGCAGCACCATGACCCCGGCGCCGATGGCGACGACGAGGAGCAGGGCGTGGGTGGCCTGGCCGCTCAGCAGGCTGAGCGTGTCGGTGAAGCCGAACAGGCCCGCCCCCACGGCGGTGCCGCCCGGCCGCCAGTTGCCGAAGATCATGGCGGCGAGGCCGATGTAGCCGCGGCCGTTGGTCTGGCCCGCCCGGTACTGGTTGGCGAACAGGTACACGAGCGACACGCCACCCAGCCCGGCGAGGGCACCCGACACGGTCGTGGCGACGACCTTCATCCGGTACACGTTCACCCCGACCGACTCGGCGGCGACCGGGTCCTCGCCGACCGACCGGAGCCGGAGCCCGAACTTGGTGTGCCAGAGGATCAGCGTCGTGAGGGGGAAGGCGACCACGCCGATGACGACGATCCACGACACCTCGGCGGTCAGACCCATCACGATGCGACCTAACTCCGAGATGCCGAAGCGCTCCTGGCGGGCGAGGTAGGGCGCCAGGTCGACGACCACGAGCAGGCTCAGCAGGCCGAGCACGGTCACTGCCGCCGGGCGGGCGAAGGACCCGACGGGGCCGAGCCGCCGTCGGAGCGGCTCGACCCGCTCGGGGGTGAGGAACCGCACCGACGCGACCGCCAGCACGAGGAGCGCCGCCAGCCACACGAGCAGCGACGGTCCGGTGAGGCGCGCGCCGAGGAGGTCGTGCAGGCCGGGCACGCGCACCGAGCCGACCACCTCGGGCAGCCGGGGCGACTGGTTGGTCGAGCCGAACCAGTCGAAGTTGAGGAACTGGGTGACGCCCGCGGCGAGGATGTTGACGGCGACGCCGGAGACGATGTGGTCGACGCCGAACGCGACGACGGCGATGGCGTGGACCAACCCGCCGACCGCACCGCCGAGCACGCCGATCAGCACGCCCTGCCACGGCCCGAACTGGATGCACCCCCAGGCGCCGAAGAACGTGCCGAGGATCATCATGCCCTCGAGGCCGATGTTGACGATGCCGGCCCGCTCGGCCCAGAGGCCTCCGAGCGCGGCGAGGGCGATCGGGATCGTCAGCTTCAGTGCCGAGGCCCAGGTGTTGGCGGCGGTCAGGCGGGACTGGCCCGAGATCTGCTCGGCCGCGGTGAGCACGAACACGAACACGACGGCGTAGAGCGCGAAGCGCACCGATACGGGCAGGCGGGCGATCGGATCGCGCCGGCGGGCCGCCTCGGCGTCGGCGGCGGACGCGACGGTGTCGGCGGCGGTGGTGTCGGGATCGACGACGGTCACGACGCCGCTCCCGCGGTCGACGGCTCGGTGGTCGGGGGTGGGTCCTCGGTGCGCCGGGCGACCTCGGCGGCGTCGCGGCGCTCGGCGATGCGGGCGACCACCTCGTAGGCGATGACGACCGAGAACACGATGATCCCCTGCATGATCGTGGCGATCTCGCGGGGCAGCGGCGGGGTCGCGGACGACAGGGCGGTGCGCGACACGTCGATGAAGGCCCACAGGAACGCACCGAGGGCGATGCCGACGGGGTGGTTGCGGCCGAGCAGGGCGATGGCGATGCCGGTGAAGCCGAGGCCCGACAGGAAGCTCTCCTCGGTGTAGCTGTAGGGCGTGCTGAGGATCGTCGACAGGCCGACGAGCCCGGCGATGCCCCCCGAGATCGCCATGGCGATGACGGTCATGCGCTTGGCGTCGACGCCCGACGCCCGGGCCGCGTGGGGGTTGGAGCCCGATGCCCGCAGGTCGTACCCGAAGCGGCTGCGCCAGATCAGGACGTAGTACACGACGCCGACGGCGATGGCGATCAGGATGAACGGGTTGAACCGGGCGCCCGCGGGCGCGCCGCCGGGGATCAGGAAGTCGAGGAAGGGCAGCCGGCCGCCGGACGGGATCGGTCGGGTGCGGACGGCGAAGCCCTCGCTGTCGTCCTCGAAGTAGCGGGTGAGGAGGAACGGCGTCAGCCCGAGGGCGATCGCGTTCAGCATGATCGTGGCGATCACCTCGCTGACGCCCCGGTAGGCGCGGAGCAGCCCGGCCAGGCCCGACCAGGCGGCGCCGACCAGCACGGCGACGGCGAGGATGCCGATCACTCGGGTCGGGCCGGGGAGCGGGAGGGCCGCTCCGGCCGCGGCGGCGACGACGCCGGCCAGCCGGTACTGGCCCTCGACCCCGATGTTGAACAGGTTCATCTTGAACCCGATGGCGACGGCGACGCCCGACACGTAGTACGGCCCGGCCCGGTTGACGGTGCGCAGCAGGTCGCGGACGCTCGTCGCCTGGTCGGCGAGGATCGAGAGCACGTCACCCGGCGCGTACCCGGTGAGCACGAGGGCGATCGCCGACGCGATCGTGGCGACGACGATCGCCAGCACGGGTGCGGCGAGCGTGAGCGCGAGGCGGTTGCGCGTCACGAGGGCTCCTCCGACCCGACGGGTCCGCCGGTGGGGTCGGTGCCGGTCATGTAGCAGCCGAGGTCGTCGAGCGTGGTCGTCGCCGGGTCGACGCGGGCGACGAGCCGACCGCCGTAGAGCACGACGAGCGTGTCGGACAGGCCGACCAGCTCGTCGAGGTCGGCCGAGATGAGCAGCACCGCCAGCCCCGACGCCCGCGCCTGGCGCAGCTCGTCCCAGATCGCGGCCTGGGCACCGACGTCGACGCCGCGGGTCGGGTGGGCGGCGACGAGCACCCGGGGGTCGGAGGTCAGCTCCCGGCCCATGATCAGCTTCTGCTGGTTGCCGCCCGAGAGGGCGCCGGCCGGCACGTCGACTCCGGGGGTGCGCACGCCGTAGTCGCGGACGATGCGCTCGGTGCGCCCGCGCGCGCCGTCGCGGTCGATGAAGCGGCCCTTCACGAACGGGGCCCGCGTCTGCTGGCCGAGGGCGACGTTCTCCCACAGCGGGGCGTCGAGCAGCAGGCCGTCGCGGTGACGGTCCTCCGGGACGCACGCGACGCGCCCCTCGCGGCGGGCCCGCGTCGACCAGGTGGTGACGTCGTCGTCGCCGACCGTGATCGTCCCGGCGACGAGGTCGACCAGGCCCATCACCGCGTTGATCAGCTCGGTCTGGCCGTTGCCCTCGACGCCCGCGACGCCGAGGATCTCGCCCCGTCGGATGTCCAGGTCGATCGAGTCGAGGGCGGGCTTGCCGCCGGCGCCGGCGACGGTCACCCCCCGGAGCGACAGCTCGACGGTGTCGGTGACGGTGGACTCGCGGGTCTCGGGCGTGGGCAGCTCGTGGCCGACCATCAGGTTGGCGAGGTCGCGGGCGGTCACCTCGGAGGGGTCGACGGTGGCGACGGTCGTGCCCGCACGGATGACCGTGATGGTGTCGGCGACCGACAGCACCTCGTCGAGCTTGTGGGAGATGAACAGGACGGTGAGCCCCTCCTGCTTCAGCTCCCGGAGGTTCCGGAAGAGGTCGTCCACCTCCTGGGGCACCAGCACGGCCGTGGGCTCGTCGAGGATCAGGATCCGCGCCCCCCGGTAGAGGACCTTGAGGATCTCGACCCGCTGGCGGTCGCCGACGCCGAGCGTCTCGACCAGCGCGTCGGGGTCGACGGTGAGCCCGTAGGCCTCGCCCAGCTCGCGGATGCGGCGGCGGGCGGCGCCGCGGGAGAGGAACACCGGCACCTTCGGCTCGGCGCCCAGGACGACGTTCTCCAGCACGGTGAGGTTGTCGGCGAGCATGAAGTGCTGGTGCACCATGCCGATGCCGGCCCGGATGGCGTCGGTCGGACGCTTGAACGTGACCGGCTCGCCCTCGACCGTGATCGTGCCCTCGTCAGGACGCTGCATCCCGTAGAGGATCTTCATCAGGGTCGACTTGCCGGCCCCGTTCTCGCCGACGATGGCGTGGATCGTGCCCGCCTCGGCCCGGAGGTGGACGTCGCGGTTGGCGACGACGCCGGGGAACCGCTTGGTGATGCCGGCGAGCTCGACCGCGGGCGGGCGGTCACCGGCGGCCGGGGGCGGTTCCGCCGCGGCGGTCGTGGATGTGGCCAACGGGAACCCTCCTCCTCGGGTGGGCGACGGGTCGGTCGGTGGGCCCCGCCCGGCCCCGGAGGGCCGACAGGCCCGGGACCGAGGGTCCCGGGCCTGTCCGCGGATGCTCCACGTGGATCGTGGGCGACCGGCCCGGTCAGGGCGTGGTCGGCACCTCGATGTCGCCGTCGATGATCTGCTGGCGCAGGTCGTTGAGCTCGTCCTCGAAGTCGGCGAGCTGGCCGCCGTCGGTGGCGAAGCCGACGCCGTCGTTCTCGAGGTCGAACACCAGCGGCGTGCCGCCGGTGAGCTCGTCGTTCACCAGGTTCTCGATGGCGGTGTAGACGGCCACGTCGACCCGCTTCAGCATCGAGGTGAGGATGCACGGCTGGGTGGCCTCGTCGACCTGCTGGTACTGGTCGGAGTCGACGCCGATGGCGAGGCGGTCGGCGTCGACCGCGGCCTCGAACAGGCCGCCGCCGGAGCCGCCGGCCGCGTGGTACACGACGTCGATCTCGCTGTCGAACATGTCGTCGGCCATCGTGCGGGCCGAGGCGGGGTCGGCGAAGCCGGCGAAGTCCGGCGGCTCGGTGATGTACCGGGCGTCGACCTCGGCGTCCTCGTCGATCTGCGCGACTCCGGCCGCGAAGCCGGCCTCGAACTTGTTGATCAGCTCGGTGTTGACGCCGCCGATGAAGCCGATCTGGCCGGTGCCGCTCGCGAGGGCGGCGGCCGCGCCGACCAGGAACGAGCCCTGCTCCTCGGCGAAGATCAGCGGGGTCACGTTGCTCTGGGTGAGCGACGAGTCGTCGATGATGGCGAAGTTCACGTCGGTGAACTCGTCGGCCAGCGGGCCCATCGACTCGGCGAAGAGGAAGCCGACGCCGATCACGAGGTCGTAGTCCTCCTGGGCGAGCTGGCGGAGCAGCTCGCCGCGGTTGGAGCCGTCCTCGTTGGGCTCGACGTAGCGGACCTCGGCGCCGAAGTCCTCCTCGGCGGCCACGAGGCCGGCGTGGGCGGCCTCGTTGAAGGAGTCGTCGTCGACGCCCCCGATGTCGAGGACCATGCCGATCTTCAGGCCGGAACCGTCGCCCTCGCCGCCGCCGACGGGCTCGAGGGCGGGATCCTCACCCGGGGTGCCCTGGCAGGTGGCCGGGCCGGAGCTCTCCTGCTCGTCCTCCTCGGAGGTGTCGTCGGACGGGGACGAATCGTCCTCGGTGCTGCAGGCTGCGAAGAACAGTCCGAGCGCGGCGAACAACGCCAGCAGTCGGAACCAGGTACGTGGGCGCACTGGGGTCTCCTCGGGAAGTGGTGACGCCCGCCCCTCCGGGCGGTGAACTCCCGGGGCCGGGAGACGGCCGAACCATAACCGCGTCGGTGGATCGGGGCGGTCCGAACCGACGCGACCGGGTTCGGGTGGGGGGCGGTGCGCCCGAAGTCACACGCGGATGCCCTGTCCAGCCCGGATAACAACCGTTATTATCACGACCCGTGACCCTGATGGCCGACGACACCGGAGCCGCGCCCGCGGCGCCTTCGGCCGACGACGACGTCATCGGCGCCCGCCTCCTCCAGGCCGCCGCCGACGTGTTCGCCGAGCGGGGCTACGACCGGGCGGGGGTCGCCGAGATCGCCCGCCGCGCCGGCGTGACCACCGGCGCGATCTACAGCCGCTTCCCCGGCAAGGCCGAGCTGCTCGTCGCCGCGCTCGAGTGCACCACCACCGACGAGCTCGACGCCCTCTTCACCGACCACCGCTTCGAGGGGCGGGCCCACGACGTGCTCGCGGTGGCCGGCAGCCACCTCGTCCAGCGCTCCGCCGAGCCCGACGGCGACCGCGGCATGGCGCTGCTGATCGAGGCGTTCGTCGCCGCCCGCCGCGACCCCGCCGTCGCCGCGCTGCTCCGGCGCGACGTCCTCGACCGCCAGGACAAGCTCCGCACGATCATCGAGGCCGCCAAGGCCAGCGGCGCGATCAGCCCTGCGCTCGACACCGAGGCGCTGGTCACGTTCTGCCACGCCCTCGGCTTCGGCTTCCTCCTCCTCGACGTCGCCGACGTCCCCATGCCCGAGACGGCCCCGTGGGACCAGCTCATCGGGCACCTACTGGCCGCCCTCTCCGGGCCCGGCCGGGATCATCCCGCCATCGACCTCACCGCCCACCCCGAACCCCAGGAGACCTGACCCATGGCCATCACCGACCGCAGCGATCGCGACGCCGAGATCATCGGCCGCGAGGGCGTCGACGACCTGGAGGCGATCCTCTCGGTGTCCAACACCGACGTCGACGAGGCGATCCACACCGTCGCCGACAACGCCGACGCCATCTTCACCTGGGACTACGAGAAGGGCGCCCGCCCCGCGCTCAACAAGCTCTACGAGAAGGCCAAGCACTCCCAGTGGAACGGCCAGACCGACCTCGACTGGTCGATCGACGTCGACCAGGAGAAGTTCGCCGCCATGATCTCCGAGATGCGGCGGGCCGGGATGGCCGAGATGGGCATCGACCTCAAGGGCACCCCGTTCGAGACCTGGAACGACAAGGAGTGGACCCAGCTCTCGATGGAGACCCAGAACTGGTCGCTGTCGCAGTTCATGCACGGCGAGCAGGGCGCCCTCCTGTGCACCGCGAAGATCGTCGAGACCGTCCCGTGGATCGACGCCAAGTACTACGCCGCCACCCAGGTGATGGACGAGGCCCGCCACGTCGAGGTGTTCGCCCAGTACCTCGACACCAAGCTGAGCGGTCACTACCCGATCAACGCCCACCTCAAGATGCTGCTCGACGACATCATCAACGACAGCCGGTGGGACATGACCTACCTCGGCATGCAGGTGATGGTCGAGGGCCTCGCCCTCGCCGCGTTCGGCATGGCGATGCAGACCACGCCGGACCCGCTCCTTAAGCAGCTCCTCCGGTACGTGATGAGCGACGAGGCCCGCCACGTCGCCTTCGGCGTGCTCAGCCTGAAGGAGTTCTACGCCGGCCTGTCCGAGCCCGAGCTGCTCGAGCGCCAGGAGTTCGCCTTCGAGGCGGCCGTCCGGATGCGCGACCGGTTCCTCCAGCAGGAGGTCTGGGACCGCATGGGCGTCGACGTCAAGAAGGCGATCAAGCTGTTCGACCAGCCCGACGAGGTCAAGAACCAGGACCCGTTCCAGCAGCTCCTGTTCTCGAAGATCGTCCCGAACTGCAAGAAGCTCGGCCTGCTCGACGCCAACGACGGCTGGCTCCGCAAGCGCTTCGACTCCCTCGGCGTCACCCAGTTCGAGGACTGGGTCGACACCGGCGAGGAGTACGAGCTGCTCGACGCGGTCACCCAGGACCGCGAGGCCGCGGCCGAGACCGCCTGATCCGCCGACCGCTTCTCCCGTTTCTCCCGTTTCGGCAACCCTGATCCCCCGTCGAGGGGGATCAGGGTTGCCAGAACGGGGTCGCTCCGGGGCTCAGCCCTGCTGGGAGCGGCCGCGCGACTGGATCGCCTCGCGGCGGCGCGCGACCTCGCCGGGGTCGAAGTCGCGCTGCCAGTCCGCCGCGACCCGGGCCTCCATCGCCCAGGCGTCGGCGCCGGACAGCTCGGAGATGCCCTCCCGGTAGGTCCGCAGGATCCGCTGCACCGCGGGGCCGTCGTTCGACGCCACGTCGCGGGCGAGGCCGAGCGCGGTCGGCATCAGGTCGTCGTGCGCGACCACCTGGTTGACGAGTCCCCACCGCAGGGCGGTGTCGGCGTCGACGAAGTTGCCGGTGACGCTCATCTGCCGGGCGCGGGGGAGGCCGATCCACTGGGGCAGCAGGACGGTCAGGCCCCAGCCGGGCTGGATGCCGACGCGGGCGTGGGTGTCGGCGAAGCGCGCCCGCTCCGACGCGATCAGGAAGTCGCACGCCAGGGCCAGCTCGAGCCCGCCGGTGACCGCGGGGCCGTTGACCGCACCGATCAGCGGCTTGGTGCGCGCCCCGAACGGGCCGCGCCGCGAGCGGGCGGCCTCGTCGGTGCCGCCGGCCGCGCCGCTGCCGCCGAGGTCGAGCGACCCGCTGCCGACCTGGCGGAGGTCGAGCCCGGCGCAGAAGGCGGGGTCGGCGCCGGTCAGCACCATCGCCGCCACGTCGGGGTCGGCGTCGGCCTCGGCGAGGGCGCGCGGCAGGGCGCGCAGCAGGTCGGTCGACAGCGCGTTGCGGGCGTCGGGGCGGTTGAGCGTGATGGTGGCGACACCGTCGGCCACCTCCACCAGCACCACGTCGGCTTCGGCCATGGGTTCCTCCGTCAGTCCGGGTCGTCGTCGGGGGGCAGGAAGTCGAGGGTGAGGTCGCCGAGGCGCACGAGCGTCGCCGCTATCCACCCGCCCATCGACGCGAAGTGCGAGTCGAGCCGTGACCCGTCGGCCAGGACCGCCTCGTCGAGGTCGTAGGAACCCTCGTAGGACACCTCGACCGCGTACTCGTCGGGGGTGAGGTCGCCGTCGTAGAGCGTCTCGACGGTGGGGTTCGACCGCATGAGCGTCTCGTCGCCGATCGACGAGGACTCCTCGGGGAGCACGGCGAGGATCGCCTTCACCTCGGGCAGGTCGCGCAGCCGCTGGACCCGCAGCACGATCTCGATCTCGATGCGCGGCGGCTCGTCGAGCTCCTCGCCGATGTACCAGGAGCGGTACGCGGTCTGCGCCCACGTCGGCCAGTCGAGCGTGATGTCGGCGCGGGTGCGGGGCGGGATGCCCTCGCCGGGGAGGCTGTAGGACGTCTCCCACGTGAGGTCGCCGAGGAGGACGTCGGCCTGGAACCGCTCCTCGAAGGCCTGGCGTTCGAGGAAGGCGGACTCCATCGCGTCGCGCAGGGCCCCGATGGCGTCGGTGAACACGTGGTCGAGCACTGGCGGCGACCCTAACCCGGGGGTCCGAGACCCCGCGATACGGTGGCCGCTCCCCACCCGGAGGCGAACGTGACCGACCGGCGACCGGACCTGGTCCTGGTGATGACCGATCAGCAGCGCCACGACCAGGTGGGCTACGTGGGGGCGACGCCGGTGCGGACCCCGGTGCTCGACCGGCTCGCCGCCGACGGGATCGTCTTCACCGACGCGTACAGCGGGTCGACGACGTGCGTGCCGTCGCGCACGTCGCTGATGACCGGCCTGTTCGACCACCGGGTGCCCCAGGTCGGGCGGGGCGAGATGGAGCAGGGGACCTTCACCGTCCCCCACGCGCTGCGGGCCGCGGGGTACCAGACCGCGCTGGTCGGCAAGATGCACTTCACGCCGATCCGGGCCGACCACGGGTTCGAGGTCATGCGGGTCTGCGAGCACCTGAACGCCTTCGCCGAGCCCCCCGAGGCGATGGCCGAGCTCGACCACTACCACGACTGGCTGCGGTCGGAGGGCCTGGCCGACTGGCGGTTCGAGGTGGCCGGGCTCGATCCGCGGCGCTACCCGTACGCCACCGCCACCCACCCGACGTCGTGGGTGCGCGACCAGGCCCTCGACGTCCTCTCGGCGCGCGACCCGGAGCGGCCGCTGTTCCTCGTCGTGTCGTTCCCGCACCCGCACCCGCCGGTCAACCCGCCCGACGAGTACGCCGCCGCCTACGACCCGGCCGGGTGCGAGGTCGACCCGGGCTCGGACGCCGTCAACGCGCGGCTGCCCGCGCCCTTCCGGGAGGCGCTCGCCCAGGCCGACGCGCCCCACCGGCGGGTGCACGCGGCCAGCCTCGACCGCCATCGCGAGGACCTGGCCCGCACGTACGCGCTGATCACCCAGATCGACGAGGCGGTCGGGGTGGTGCTCGACCGGATCGACCTCGACCGCACCGTGCTGTTCTTCACCTCCGACCACGGCGACTACGCCGGCCACCGGGGTCTGTTGCGCAAGGTGCCGTGGATCCCCTTCGACGACCTCGCCCGGGTTCCGTTCTTCGCCACCGGCGGTCCAGTCGTCGGCGGCCGCACCGAGGCGGCGCCGGTGCAGAGCTTCGACCTGGCCGCCACGTTCCTCGACCTCGCCGGTGCGGACGTCGACCTCGGGGCGCTCGACGGTGACAGCCTCGCCGGCGTGCTCGCGGGCGGCGAGGCCCCCGCCGACCGGGTCGTCCTCAGCGCGCTGACCACCGGGTGGCCGATGGCCCGCCGCGGCAGCCAGAAGTACGTGCGGGGGAGCTGGGGGAGCGAGGTGCTCTTCGACGTCGAACGCGATCCCGGCGAGACGTTCGACCTGAAGGCGATCCCCGGTGGCGCCGAGGCGGTGGCCGCGCTGTCGGCGGAGGTCGATCGGGCCCTCGCCCTCGCGATCCCCGACCTGCCCCGCTTCGCCCCCACCCCCGACCGCCGCTGAGACCCGCTCCACCGAACCGGCGCGCGATTCCCGCCCCCTGCGGCGGGATCCGCGCGCCACTTCGGGCAATCGGGCGCGGCAACCCTCAGCCGGGGCTGATGAGGAGCAGGGGGGTGGAAAGGCCGAGCTCGCGACCGCGGACCGTCGCGACCTGGCGGCCGGGCTGGACCGCGTCGCGGACGTCGCTCAGGGCGCCGGCCATCGCACGCCGGGCGACGTCGAAGTCGAGGACGACCACCGCCAGGCCGAACGTGCGCACCC
>JAAYBP010000371.1 GCA_012730075.1 Acidimicrobiales bacterium
ACCTTCGCCGAGATGACGTCGGCCGAGAAGGACGCCATCAGCCACCGCGGCCGCGCGTTCCGGTCCCTGGCCACCCTCCTCCCGCCGCGCTGACCAACGCGCGACACCGAGCGAGCGGTCAGTCGAGGAGGGCCTGGTAGACGCCGGTCTGGAGGTGCTTGCGGATCGGGTGCGTGCCCGACGGCAGGAGCTGGGTCATGAACACGACGCACACCTCGGCGACGGGGTCGACCCAGAAGGCGGTGCTGGCGGCTCCGCCCCACGCGAACGCCCCCTCCGACGCGGTCGTGCGGTTGGCCACACCGTCGAGCAGCACCGAGAAGCCGAGCCCGAAGCCCATGCCCGCCATCTCGGTCTCGGAGAACGTCGCCTGGCCCATCGAGTTGAGGTCGCGGCCGCCGGGCAGGTGGTTGCGGGTCATCAGGGCGAGCGTGCGCGGCGACAGGAGGCGCACGCCGTCGAGCTCGCCGCCCCCGAGCAGCAGGTGGCAGAACCGGAGGTAGTCGTCGGTGGTGCCGACCAGCCCGCCGCCCCCGCTGAGCAGGGTCGGCGCCGCGGTCATCGCCTCCGCCGGCAGCACCGGCAGCCGCGGCTCGCCGCCCGGCAGGGTCGCGTACAGCACCGAGCACCGCTCGGCGTCGTCGGTGGGAGCGTGGAAGCCGGTGTCGACCATGCCGAGGGGCCCGAGCACGCGGCGCTCGAGGTGGACGTCGAGGCGCTCGCCGCTGATCCGCTCGATCAGCGCCCCGCACACGTCGGTGGCCACCGAATACCCCCAGCGGGTGCCCGGCTCGTACAGCAGGGGTAGCTCCCCGAGCCGCGCCATCATCTCGTCGAGGTCGTAGGTCGGCACGGTGAAGTCGCCCACGTCGACCTGCCGGTACATCTCGTCGACCGGATGCACGTGCTGGAACCCGTAGGTCAGTCCGGCGGTGTGGGTGAGGAGCTGGTGGACTGTGATCGGGGCCGCGGCCGGGCGGGTCTCGGGCGAGACGGCGGTGCCGCCGACCCACACGCGGAGGTCGGCCAGCTCGGGGATCCACCGCTCGACCGGGTCGTCGAGCAGGAAGTGGCCCTCCTCGAACAGCATCATCAGGGCGACCGACGTGATCGGCTTGGTCATCGAGTAGATCCGGTAGATCGTGTCCGGCTTGACCGGCGTACCGGAGGCGACGTCGGTGGCGCCGTAGCAGTCGCGGTGGACGACCTGGCCCCGCCGGGCGACGGCGGTCTGGACGCCGGGAAGGTGGCCCTCGTCGACGTAGCGGTGCAGGACGGAGTCGAGGTGGGCGAAGCGCGCCGGGTCGATCCCCAGGTCGTCGGTGGTGGTCATGGCGCCGCATCGTTCCAGGTCCGACGCCGTTGTGCCCGCCGACCGGCCCGTCGGGCCGGCCGCGGGACTTCGCACGCTCTGACCGGCGACGCGCACGAGGTTCCCACGACCCCGTTCGTGCGTGCTCGTCAGCCGCGGCGGACGTCCCAGCCGCGGAGGTCGACCGGCCAGGTGTCGATCACCTCGTCGCCGCGCACGACGTGGAGCACCTCGTGCAGGGCGACGGTCGGGTCGACGTGGCCGGGCTGCAACCGGAGCCGATCGCCGACCGCCGGCCACGCGGTCTCCCGGTCGGGGGCGAACGTCGTGTGCTCGTCGCTGCAGAACCACACCCGGTGTCCGTCGAGCACCGGGTTGCCGTGGTCGAGCGAGGTCGACTTCAGGCCCACGTCGGCCACCGCCCAGCCTCCCGCCCGGTTCACCGAGACCACCGTCGCCAGCAGGTGGAGGGCCGGACGGAACGGCGTGACCTTCGCGTAGTCGGCGTCCATCAGCGTGTACGACCCGGCCTGGAGCTCGGTGACGGTCCGGTTGAGGTCCCACGTACCCGTACCGCCGCCGGACACGACGTCGCCGCCGACCTCGGCCTGGGCGGCGGCGAGGATCGCCATCGCCTCGGCCACCCGCTCCGCCTTGGCGTCGACATCGCCCATCAGGTGGCCCTCGTAGCCCATCACGCCCCGCACCTCGAGACCCGCTCCCCGGGCCCGCTCGGCCAGGCGCGCGGCGTCGGCGGGGGCGCAGCCGCAGCGGGGGAGCCCGACGTTCACGTCGACCAGCACCTCGCGCACGCCGGCGGCGGCCGCGGCATCGACCGTCTCGTCGGAGTCGACCGCCACCGTCAGTCGCGACCCGAGCGTCGCCCCGACCATCGTGGCCAGCACCCGGCGGTCGACGACCTCGTTGGCCAGCAGGAGGTCGGCGCCGAGTCCCGCGGCCGCCATCCCGACCATCTCGGCCGGGGTCGCACAGCAGAACGCGTCGTGCCCCGCCGCCACCAGCTCCCGCGCCAGCGCGGTCGACTTGAACGCCTTCACGTGCGGCCGCAGGGCGCGTCCCGGCCACGTCGCGCCCATGGTCGCCACGTTGGCGGCGAGGGCGTCGGCGTCGACCAGCAGGGCGGGCGTGGGCAGGTCGGCGACGTGCACGCCGCCCGGTCTACCAGCGGTGCCGGCGGAGGGACTCGAACCCTCACTGTCCGGTACCTAAAACCGGTCCCTCTGCCAGTTGGGGTACGCCGGCGGGCCGTCGCACGCTAGCGGGGCGGGGACGGGCGGGACGGCCGCTAGCCTCCGACTCCTATGGCTCCGCCTCCCATCGATCCCATCGTCGCCGCCGCCGGTGGCGCCTTCGACCCGCAGTCGGAGGTCTACAACCGCCTGCTCAAGAACCGCATCGTGTTCCTCGGCTCCGAGGTGAACGACTCGATCGCCAACCTGATCACCGCCCAGCTCCTGTACTTGGAGGGCGAGGACCCCGACCAGGACGTCTGGCTCTACATCAACTCGCCGGGCGGGTCGGTCACCGCCGGCATGGCGATCTACGACACGATGCAGCTCATCACGCCCGAGGTCGGCACGATCTGCATGGGCCTGGCCGCCTCGATGGGCCAGTTCCTGCTGTGCGCAGGCGCCAAGGGCAAGCGCTACGCCCTGCCCCACGCCCGGGTGATGATGCACCAGCCGTCGGGCGGCTTCCAGGGCCAGGCGAGCGACATCCAGATCCAGGCCGAGCAGATCCTCTACGTCAAGAAGCTGATGGCGCAGCGCATCGCCGAGCACACCGGTCAGCCGGTCGAGCAGATCGAGGCCGACTCCGAGCGCGACCGGTGGTTCACCGCCGAGGAGGCCCGCGCCTACGGCATCGTCGACGAGGTCGCGAGCCGCCGTCAGGACATGGCCGACACCTGATCCGGCAGTCAGCCCTCGCCGTCGAGGCTGGTGCCGGTGGTGGCGTCGGGTCCCGTCCCGTCGGAGGGGTCGACCGACGTGCCGTCGTCGGTGCTCGTCGGATCGGTGCTCGACGGATCGGTGGCCGTCGGATCGGCGGGGTCCGAGGTCGGGCCGGTGATCAGCGAGAGGCCGCACTCCTCGGCCGCGTAGCGGACCACCCGCTCGCCGGCCTGGAGGAGGCCGGCCAGTTCGTCGGAGCGGGCCTGGATCTGCTGGCGGGCGGCGGGCAGGTCGTCGGGGTTCGCCTCGACCGCCTCCAGCACCAGCTCGACGCCCTGCCGGACCCGGGCGATGTCGGCGCGCACCTCGCCGGGGGCGGCCGCCTCGAGCGCCCGGTAGTCGCTCACGCCCTCCCGGAGCTTCGCCCGTGCCGCGGTCGGGTCGGAGCCGTCGATCTCGGCGAGGATGTCGCTGACGTCGGCGATGTCGCCGAGGCGCTCGCAGAACTCCTCGGAGCTCCCGTCGTCGGTGCACCCACCCGCGACGACGGCCGCCACGAGCGCGACGGTCGCGGCCGCGGCCCGGAAGGGGCGCCTCACCCGGCGGCTCCCCGACCCGGGGCCGAACCCCGCGCCGCCGAGACCTGGGCCGCCTCGGCCCGGGCCCGCAGGTCGGCCACCGCGTGCGCCAGTCCCTCGGGATCGCGGTAGAGGGCGCTGCCGGCGACGAGGACGTTGGCCCCGGCCGCGGCGGCCCCGGCGATGGTGGCCGGCCCGATGCCGCCGTCGACCTCGACGTCGAGGTCGAGGCCCCGCTCGTCGGCGAGGTCGCGCACCTGGCGCACCTTGGGCTCCATGGTGGCGATGTAGTCCTGGCCCCCGAAGCCGGGGTTCACGGTCATCACCAGCACCATCTCGACCAGGTCGAGCACGTGCTCGACGGCGGTGACCGGGGTCGACGGGTTGAGGGCGACCGCCGCGCCGGCGCCGAGGTCGGCGACCCGAGCCAGCGTGCGGTGCAGGTGGACCGACGTCTCGGCGTGGACGATCAGCAGCTCGCATCCCGCGTCGACGTAGGCCGACAGAACGGCGTCGGGGTCCTCGATCATCAGGTGCGCCTCGAAGGGCACCTCGGTGTGCTTGCGGCAGGACGCGATGACGTCGGCGCCGAAGGTGAGGTTGGGGACGAACCGCCCGTCCATGACGTCCCACTGGATGCGGTCGACTCCGGCGTCGGTCAGGGCCCGGCACTCATCGCCGAGGCGGCTGAAGTCGGCGGGCAGGACCGACGGGACGATCGACACGGGGCGGGGATCGGTCACGTCCGGCATCGTAGGCGGGGCCATCCGTCGCTCCGGAGTCGCCGAGCGACCACGGCGGCGGTGCCCGGGGCGTGATGGGTCAGGGCTGGAGCTCGACCGCTCCGATGTCACATCCGGGGATGCCGTCTCCGTTGCCGTCGACGCCGCGAGGGTTCCCGAGGAGGTCGAGGGTGTCGAGTGCGCAGCCGGCCTGTCCGACGGGGATCGCGTCGACCAGCGGCGAGGTCGCGACCGGGACCGGATAGGTCCCGTCAGGACCCTGGAACTCCGATTCGACCAGTCCGTCCGAGTCCCCGACGGCCGTGAGCCCACAGTTCCAGCTGGACCGGTTGTAGCCGTGCGAGGTCAGCCCCGTCGGGTCGCACGAGACCCCGAAGCCCGGACTCGCCGCCCACGCCAAGGTGGCGGTCGCGGCCCACTCGGCGTCGCCGGCACCGAAGACCGCACCCCACCGTCCGTGGATCAGTCGCATGGTGCTCCCGTACGCGACCGCCTCGCCCTCGTTCACCAGCGGCATGAACGAGGTGACGACCGAGCTCCACAGACCGACCGAGCCCCCCTCGGCGACGCTGATCGCCTCGACCGCGCCCGTCACGCTCGTGCGGCTGAGGACGAGACGCCCTTCGACGGCGAAGGCCACGGCGACCGCGTCCGCCAACGTGTCGCTCACGTCGATCAGCCGGAGCGAGCCCGTAACCGCCACCACGAAGCGGAAGTCCTCGAGCCGCGTCGCCTGCACACCGTCGCCGCTGATAGCCACGCTGCCCGCGACGGTGAGCGTGGTCCCCTGGCCGTCGTAGGCGCCGGCGGGCACGTGGATGTCGGCGGGCCCGAGCGCCGCCGCCTCCTCGACCGCGGCCTGGAGCGTGCACCCGCCGTCGGCGGTGGGTGCCGAACAGACCCCGTCGCCGGGGTTGCCGTCGGCCCCGACCGCCGTCGAGTCGACCGTGATCTGGGCCCGCGGCGGCGGATCGCAGGCGCTCAGCCCGAGGATCGTGAGCCACGCCGCGGCCACGGCCACCGTCTTGCGCCTGAACCCCATGGTCGGTCTCCCGTCGTCGCGGCCGGTCGCGTACGACCAGGGCGGTCGGCCGACGCTAACCCTCCGTCGACGGCGATGTGCGGGACGGCCGCCGCTCGTGCGCGGGTGCGCGAGAGAGGTGTCCGGCATCGAGCGCGCGCTTAGCCTGCCGCGGTGGCCGGATCGCCCGTGACCGTCGCGGTGGAGGGCGTCGCCACCGGCGGCGAGGGGGTGGCCCGCGCGCCCGACGGCCGGGTGCTGTTCGTGCCGGGAGCCCTGCCCGGAGAGCGGGTCGAGGTCGAGATCACCGACGTGCGGCGCCGCCACGGCCGGGCCCGCCTCGTCGCGGTCGTCGAGGCGAGCGGCCACCGGGTCGATCCGCCGTGCCCCCACGTGGGGGCCGGGTGTGGCGGGTGCGATTGGCAGCACGTCGACGCGACCTTGGCCGACGCCCTGCGCCTCCGGATCGTCGCGGACGCGCTCGAACGCATCGGCGGTCTGCGGTCGGCACCGGTGGAGGCGGCCCCGCCGATCGCGTCCGAGGGCCGGACGACGGTGCGCGCGGCCGTGACCGACGGTCGGGCCGGGTTCCGGCGCCGTCGCTCGCACGACGTCCTCACCGTCGACTCGTGCCGGGTCGCCCACCCGCTGGTCGAGGAGGTGCTGGTCGACG
>JAAYBP010000372.1 GCA_012730075.1 Acidimicrobiales bacterium
CGCGACCGCCTGGCCGCGCTCCAGGTGATCGAGGTCGGCAAGCCGTGGGACCAGGCCGACGCCGACGTCTGCGAGGCGATCGACTTCTGCGAGCACTCCGGCCGGGAGGCGATCCGCCTGGCCGGGGGAGGGCCCGTGCAGTCGCCGCCGGGAGAGGCCAACCGCCTCGAGTACCGCGGCCGCGGCGTCACCGCCGTGATCGCGCCGTGGAACTTCCCCCTCGCCATCCCGTGCGGCATGGTCGCCGCCGCCATCGGGGCGGGGAACCCCGTCGTGCTCAAGCCGGCCGAGCAGTCTCCGGGGGTCGCGTGGGCTCTCGTCGAGGCGTTCGAGGCCGCCGGCCTACCCCCGGGCGTGCTCGGCTTCCTGCCCGGACCCGGCGAGGACGTCGGCGCCCGCCTGGTCGCGCACCCCGACGTGGCGACCATCGCCTTCACCGGGTCCCGCCGCGTCGGCCTGGAGATCAACGCCGCCGCGGCCGTCACCCCGCCGGGACAGCGCCACGTCAAGCGGGTCATCGCCGAGATGGGCGGCAAGAACCCGCTGATCGTCGACGCCGACGCCGATCCCGACGAGGCGGTGCCGATCGCCGTGCGGTCCGCCTTCGGGTTCTCGGGGCAGAAGTGCTCGGCCGCGTCGAGGCTGATCGTGCACGAGCGGGCCTGGGACTCCGTCGTACCCCGCCTCGTCGCCGCCGTCCGCGACCTGGCGGTCGGCCCGGCGTCGGACATGGGCACCGAGATCGGCCCGGTCGTCGACGCCGACGCCCACGCCCGGCTCCGCGCCGTGATCGACGGCGCCGGCGCGTCCGGCACCGTCGCCGTCGCACGCGAGGACGTCCCGGCCGAGGGGTGGTTCGTCGGCCCGGCGGTCGTCACCGACGTCGATCCCGCCTCGGCGCTCGCCCGTGACGAGCACTTCGGGCCGGTGCTCGCGGTGTTCCGCGTCGGCGACCTCGACGAGGCGATCGCCCTGGCCAACGACACCGACTATGCCCTCACCGCGGGGGTGTGCAGCCGGTCGCCGTCGACGATCGCCCGTTGCCTCCGCGACCTCCGGGCCGGGAACGTCTACGTCAACCGCGACACCACCGGCGCCGTCGTCGGCCGGCAGCCCTTCGGCGGGTACGGCCTGTCCGGAGTCGGCTCCAAGGCCGGAGGGCCCGACCACCTGATGCAGTTCACCGTGCCGCGGGCGACGAGCGAGAACACCGTCCGCCAGGGGTTCGCGGGGGACTGAGCATGGCGGGTCGACGATCGGGGAGGCCCGCCCCCCGGGGGATCATGCGCCCGGGCCGCGCCAGCGGGTAGACGTGGAGCCGATGTCGGATCGTCCGTGCCCCGAGTGCGCCCAACCGGTCGCCCCGCACCAGACGCTCTGTCCCGCGTGCCGGGCGCCGGTGCCCTCGGAGGCGGGCCCGGTCGGCACCGCATCGTCGACGATCGCGATCGGCGCGCCACCGCCCCGCCAGGCCGGTGCGTCGCCGCCGCCCCCGCCGCCC
>JAAYBP010000373.1 GCA_012730075.1 Acidimicrobiales bacterium
CGGCCCGTGACCACCTCGTCGTCACGTGCACGTCGCGCGACATCCGCACCAACGAGGAGGTCCCCCGCGCCGCCATGCTCGAGGAGCTGGTCGCGGTGGTGGCCACCACCGCCGGAGTCGACCCGGCTGCCGTCGTGGTCGACCACCCGCGCCAGGGCTTCGACCCCCGCAACTTCCGCCCGGGTGACCCTTTCAGCTTCGACCCGCTCGGCGCGTCCGGTGCCCGGTCGGTGCTGCGTCGCGGCACGGAGCCGGGCGGGGGTGCAATCCGTCCGCTCGTCGCCGCCCCGCTGCCCCCCGCTCCGGACGGCGGCGTCGTGCTCCTCGACGACCTGATCGGGTTCTTCGCCCACCCGGTCCGGGCGTTCTTCGGTCAACGCCTCGACGTCACCCTGCCCAAGGAGACCGAAGCGGGCGACGACCAGTTGCCGACCGGGCTCGATGGCCTCCAGCTCTCGGGCCTGGGCGCCGAGCTCCTCGTCGTCGGGCGACGGCTCGACGACCTCGCCGGGCTGACCCCCGACCGGCACGGTCGCTACGCCCGCGAGATCGAGGACCTCTTCCGGCTGCACGAGGCCAGCGGGATCCTCCCGCCCGGCCCGGTGGGGCGCGGCCTCCTCGGCGAGCTCGCGGCCGACGTGACCCGATTGCTCGAGTGGGGTGACCGGCTGGGCGTGAGGCGCATCGAGGAGGTCGTCCACCCCGTCGACGTCCTGCTCGACGACGGAACCCGCCTGCTCGGCCAGGTCGGTGGTTGCGTCGCGACCGGCGACCACCCGGGGCCGGTCCGGCTCCGGTACGCCCGGCACCGACCGAACCACGAGCTCCGAGCCACCATCGCGCTGCTCGCGGCGGCGGCCGCCGAGCCCGCCTCGGCGTCGGCCTTCGTCCTCGTCACCAGGGGCGACTCGGGATCGAAGCCGCCGGTGGTGAAGCGAGGGATCGTCGCCGCCGGCACCGACGACGATCGACGCCGGGTGGCGCGGGGTGCCCTGACCGACCTGGTCGCCCAGCGCCGCGACGGGCTGCGTGCCCCCCTCCCGTTGTTCGACCGCACCTCGAAGGCGGTGATCGACGGCAGGTCGACACCCGACCGTCAGTGGGGCGATCCCGACGACGCCGGCCCGGCGTTCGCCAAGGAGGCCCTCGACGCGCACCACCGGATGGCGTTCGGCACCGTCACCTACCCCGACCTGGTCGCCGCCGACCTCGCCGGTCACCGGCTCGAGCACGAGGCGCGACGCCTCTGGCTCGGCCTCCAGGCGGCCGTGCCCACCGAGGACCTCGCCGGGTCCGGCAGCACCCGGAGGAAGCGCGGATGAGCGCCCGTCCCTTCGACCTGCACGACCCGCTCCCCGAAGCGCGCACCACCCTCGTCGAGGCCAGCGCCGGCACCGGCAAGACCTACACGATCACCGGGCTCGCCGTCCGGCGCGTCGCCGAGCACGCCGACCCGTTGTCGTCCCTGCTGCTCGTCACGTTCACCCGGGCCGCCACTGCGGAACTGCGCGCCCGGGTCCGGAGTTCGCTCGTCGCGGCGGAGGCGCACCTGGCTCGGCCGCGTTCCGACCTCCCGGTCGAGGACCCGGTACTCGCCGCACTCGACGACGCCGACGATCGGGAGCGGGCGGTGCGTCGCGGTCGGCTGGCCACCGCGATCGCCGAGTTCGACACCGCCGGCATCAGCACGATCCACGGCTTCTGCTCCCAGGTGCGCGTGGCCATGGGGGTGCTGTCGGCCGAGGGGGTCGACGCCGCCCCCACCGAGAACGAGGCGGCGCTGATCCGCCAGGTGTGCGCCGACCGGTACTTCCAGGTGCTCTCGTCGTGCGACGGCGAGTCGCCGCTGGGAAGTCGGAAGCTCGACCAGCTCGTCGAGTACGTGACCCGGGCGCGCACGCTCGTCGACTGCGAGATCCGGGCGGCCTCCGAGGGCCCCGGCCTCGCCGTCGCCGACTTCGTACGGCAGGCGACGGCCGAGGTGGACGATCGCCTCCAGAGCGAGGGTCGGGTGTCGTTCGACTCCGTCCTGCGCAGCGTCCGCGACGGCCTCCGGGCGCGTCCCGGTCTCGTCGGCGAGCTCCGGCAGCGCTACCGCGTCGCCATGGTCGACGAGTTCCAGGACACGGACCCGGTGCAGTGGGAGATCTTCCGCACCGTCTTCCACGAGCCCGCCGCCGACGGCAGCCGCCCCACCCTCGTGCTGGTGGGCGACCCCAAGCAGGCGATCTTCTCCTTCCGGGGCGGCGACGTCTACACGTACCTGGCCGCCGCCGAGGTGGCCGAGCCGCGCTCGCTCGCGACCAACCACCGCTCCGATCGCGCGGTCGTCGAGGCCATGAACGCGCTCGCTGCCGGCCAGCGGTACGGAGAGTCCGGCATCGACTACCTGCCCGTCGACGTGGCATCGCGCAACGAGCGTCGCATGGCCACGACCGGCGGGCAGCCCGCGGCGGGCATCGAGGTCCGGGTCCGACCCGACGACGGCGCCGGCTCGGCCGATGCCCGGCGCCACATCGCCGCCGACCTCGCGGCGGTGGTCGCCGACCGCCTGCACCGGACGCGGATCGTCGACCCCGATACCGGTGGTGAGCGCCGCGTCGCCGCCCGCGACTTCGCGGTGCTCGTCGGCAGCGCCTCGCACGGCCATGGGGTCGTCACCGCCCTGCGACGCGCGCGGATCCCGGCGGTGCTCCGCCTCCGGGACGATGTCGGTGACTCCCCGGCCCGCGACCAGTGGCGCACGCTGCTGTACGCGCTCGACCGCCCCGCCGTCACCTCCCGCGCCGCCGCGGCCGCCCTCACCTGGTTCATCGGGTGGTCTCCCTCCCGGCTCGCCGAGGCGCTCGAGGCCGAGGGGGGAGAAGCGGCCGATGACCTGGTCGCGCTCCAGCTCGATCTCGCGGCGTGGAGCGACCGCCTCACCGAGCGCGGCCTGGCCGCCGTACTGGGCGAACTCCGTCGCGCGGGGCTCGTGGAGCGGTTGCTCCGCGAGCCCGATGGCGAGCGGAACCTCACCGACCTGGAGCACCTCGCCGACCTGATCCAGGCCGAGGCCGGCGCCCGGGGACGCGGTCTCACCGCCGGCTCCGCGCTCGCCGTGCTCGACTCGCTCGGCGGCACGCCCGACGACGAGCTGGCCGCCGACGCCGCCCAGCGCCGCATCGACTCCGACGCCGACGCCGTCCAGGTGATGACGATCCACGCCGCCAAGGGCCTGGAGTTCCCGTTCGTCCTGCTCCCGACCCTGTGGGCCGGCGGTAGGCGCACCCAGGCGGTCATCCCGTACTCGTTCGCCGAATCCGGGACCCGGGTGCTCGACCTGACGATGGAGAAGCCCGCCAACCCCGCCACCGGCCCGAGGCGGTCACCCGCCGACCTCGCTCCCAAGTCGCGGGAGGCCACCCTCCGCCAGAACTGCGGTGACCAGCACCGCCTCACCTACGTGGCGCTCACGCGCGCGGTGCACCAGACGGTGGTGTGGTGGACCCGCCCCAAGGGCTCCGGTGGCGAGCTGACGGGGCTGGCCCGGCTCCTGTTCGGCGGCGGTGACGAGGCGGCCGACCAGAAGGTGACCATCCCGGGCGACTGGGTCTCGGGCATCCGAGACCGCGTCGACGCCGTCGGGGCGGCCCCGTGGGTCGACG
>JAAYBP010000374.1 GCA_012730075.1 Acidimicrobiales bacterium
CCGCCGCCGAACAGGAGCCGGGCCAGCCCGGTGAGGCCGGAACCCGACCGGCCGTGGTCAGCCCACCACACGACGGTCTGGTGCACGGCGCGCGTGAGTGCCACGTAGGTCAGGCGGTGCTGGTCGCCGCAGTTCTGGCGCAGCGTCTCCTTGACGGCGTCCTTGGCGCCCTTCAGCGACCTGACGCCCGTCGCGGTCTTGTTGCCCGGCCGGACGTACCCGTTGCTCAGGTCGACCACGCGCACGTCACGCGCCGCGTCGTAGTAGGTGAGCGGGGTCCCCGCCTTGACCCGGTTGCCGCCCGCCCACAGGGTCGGCAGCAGCACGAACGGGAACTCCAGGCCCTTCGCGCCGTGGATCGTCATGACCTGCACGGCGTCGGCGTCGGAGTCGATGCGGCGCTGGGCGGCGTCGGCCGCCAGCTCGTCGTCGGGGGTGCCGCCGAGCGAGTCGAGCACCGCCAGCGCGGACCCGGCGGTGAGACCCCGACCGGGCCCGCCCGCCTCGGCCTGGATCAACTCGGCGAGGTGCTCGAGGTCGGTGAGGCTCCGCTCGCCGTCGGGCCCGGCGAGCAGCCGCTCGACGAGGGAACCGTCGCGGCGGAGGTCGCCGAGCAGGGCGGCGAGGCCCTGGCCGGTCAGGCGGTCGCCCCACGCCGCCAGGTCGAGCTGGAGGCGCACCAGCTCGGCGGCGGCGTCGCCGTCGGGGTCGTCGACGGCGGCCGCCACCCGTTCGGGCGTCCAGCCGACGAACCAGGTGAGCGCGGCCGCCGCGGCCCGGTCGGTCGACGCCGGACGGTCGAGCGCGTGCAGCAGGGTGCGCCACTGATCGCGCGCGGCGGAGTCGGCTACGTCGTCGCGGAGGCGGAGGACGGTGGGGATGCCGACCCGGCGCAGGGCGGCGACGACGCCACGGGCGTGGGACGAGCTGCCGACGAGCACGGCGAAGTCGCGCGGCTCGGCCGCCCGCTCCTCGCCGGTGACCGGGTCGGGCAGGCGGGTGTCGCCGAGGCGGACCGCGACGACGGCGGCCAGGTCGGAGGCGATGTCGCGCCGCACCGTCTCCGCGGACGCCTGCTTGTCGCCCGGACCGCCGTGCACCCGCACCTCGAGCCCCGCCGCCGGGTTGCCGCCAACGGTCGCGTGCCGGCCGTCGTTGCGGGCGGCGACGGCGACCGGGTGGTAGGCGATGGCGGCCTCGCCGAACGTCTGGTCGGCGCCGAGCGCGTTGAGCGCCTCGACCACGGGCCGGTCGGACCGCTGGTTGGTGCCGAGCGCCCGGGGTCGGGCGTGGGCCCGGGCGGCCAGGTAGGTGTAGACGTCGCCGCCGCGGAACGAGTAGATCGCCTGCTTCGGGTCGCCGACGAGCACGAGCGTCGGGCGGCTGCCGTCGGCGGCGGGCTCATGGAAGACGGTGCGGAAGATCTCCCACTGCACCGGGTCGGTGTCCTGGAACTCGTCGATCATGGCGATCCGGTACCGCTGGCGGAGCTCGGGCACGAGGCCGGGACGGTTGCGCAGGCCGTCGCGGACGCTGCGCACGAGCGAGTCGAACGACACCTGTCCCTGGGACTGGAGGCGGTCGTCGACGAGCGCGACGGCGCGGCGCACGAACGCGGCGACCGCCGGCCCGGGCCCCTCGGTGGCGGACGACTCGATCTCGCAGTCGACCAGCGTGCGGGCGCGGGTCACCCGCTCGACGAGCGCGTCGAGCTTGACATCGCCGAGCGGCGGCTCGTCGGCGGGCCCGGTGAGCAGACCGAAGTAGAGGTCGGCGCACACCTGGCGGATCAGGGCGGCCTCGCTCTCGGTGGGCACGGCGTCGGCGCTCTCGGCGGAGAGCACGCCCATCGCCGCCCGGACCTGGCTGCAGAACCCGTGGATCGTGCTGATGCTCGCGGTGTCGAACTCGGCGACGGCGAGCGCCACGCGACCGTGGCGCACCGAGCGCTCGTGCTCGTCGCCGGCGTCGAGCGCGGCCAGCACCGGGTCGTCGACCGGCTCGCCCGGGGCCGGCTGGGCGAGGTGACGCTCGGCCGCGACCAGCCCGGCGCGCACCCGCGATCGCAGCTCGGCGGTGGCCGCCCGCGTGAAGGTGACCAACAGCATCGACGACAGCGGGTCCCCGGTCTCGGCCACGTGGCGGACGGCCAGCCCGGCGATGGTGAAGGTCTTGCCGGTGCCGGCGCTGGCCTCGACGAGCGTCGTGTGCCCGCGCGGGAACGGCGCGGTGAGGTCGAGTTCGTGGACGACGGTCATCGTCCGCCCTCGACGTCGGCGGGCGCGCCGAACTGGAGGGCACGTCGGAGGCCGGACCACAGCCGCTCGGCCTCGTCGACGAGCCGGCGCCCGGCGAAGGTGCCCGCCTCGAGGTCGGCGTAGCTGACGACCCCGAAGGCGAGCTGGTGGTACGGGTCGAAGCACTCCTTGTCGTACGTGTAGCTGCGGTCGTCGGGGTCGCCCCACCGCCTGGCGGCGTCACCCGACAGGACCGCCTCGGAGGTCCGGTCGAACAGCGGGAGCGGCGCGGCCATTCCGTCGCGGTACTGGGCGACGAGCGCGTCGAGTGCCCCGACGGCGATGGCCCGGCGGGTCGCGTCGTCCTCCGAGGCGATGCGCCCGACCCGGACCACCGGCTTCGGGTCCGACGCCTTCTCGGCCCGGTCGACGACCACGGCACGGGCTCCGGCGGACGGGTGCGCCGCCGCCACCGCGAGCAGCTCGATCAGCCCGGCGAGGAGGTGGCGCGGTCGGTAGCGGACGAAGCGGATGCGGATCGGTCCCGGGTGCTCGCCGACCGCGACGTCGGGGACGTGACCGACGAGCCGAGTGCCGTCGCCGAGCACGACGTCGACCTCGTGGTCGGTGGTCTCCGTCCCGAGCACGCCGAGGGGCTCGGCGGCCCGGAGGAGCTCGGTGACCTCCGCGGCCACGGAGGCGAGGTGCCGCCGACCCGCCGTGCCGGGCGGGAGGATCCCGGTGGCCTGGTGCAGCCGGAAGCGGTCCTCGACCTCGGGCGCGTAGTGCCCGCCGGCGTCGGGGGCGAGGCCCGCGACGTCGGGGAGCCGACGGGCGACGGCGAGCAGGTCGTCGCCGATGCTCCACGCCGAGCGTCCGTCGAGCCCGGTGGGGAGCTGTTCGTCGGGCTCGTCGGTCGACCGGGGCAGGGTGACGTGCAGCCGCTCCTTGAAGAAGCCCCTGACCGGGTGGTCGAAGAAGCGGAGGAGGTCCTCCAGGGCGATCACCGGGCTGGGCGCCGGATCGGGCAGCGCAGCCGGGAGCAGGGGCCGGACGGCGACGTCGACGGTCGACCCCCGGGCGAGGACGGCCCGCGCCCCCCTGGCCGCGTCGGGATCGAAGCCGATGGGGTCACCCGGGCGGAAGTTGCGGGGGTCGAAGCCCTGGCGCGGGTGGTCGACCACGACGGCGGCCGGGTCGACTCCGGCGGTGGTGGCCACCACCGCGACCAGCTCCTCGAGCATGGCGGCGCGGGGGACCTCCTCGTTGGTGCGGATGTCGCGCGACGTGCACGTGACGACGAGGTGGTCACGGGCCG
>JAAYBP010000375.1 GCA_012730075.1 Acidimicrobiales bacterium
ACGTCGGCCGGCCGGCGGATGTCGGTGAAGGTGTTGGTGCCCCGCTCCCCCGCCGATTCGACCGCCAGGTCACCCGCCCCGACGAGCCGCTCGAACAGCCGCTGGTTGAAGAACACCGTGTTGATGCGCTCCAGGGGGATCTCGATGCCCGACTTGGTCAGCACCCCCTGGCGGCTGATGAGCCGGTCGGTCGTCAGCACGAAGTTGGTCGTGCTCCAGCCCAGGAGCCGGATCCCGAACCAGACCAGCGCCGCCACGACGATCAACAGGGCGAGGTAGATCAGCGCGGTCGGAGGGTCGTCGAACGCCACCGCCACCACGATCCCCAGCGCACACGCCAGGAAGAGCGCGAGCGTCGGCTTCGCCAGCGCCAGCCAGTGCGGGCGCAGGTCGAGCACCAGGTCCTCGTTGTCGTGCAGGAGCTTGGTCGGGTAGGCCACGCCGAGAATCTAGGCCCTACGCGCCTAGCCGTAGCCGAGCTCGTGCAGGCGGGCGTCGTCGATGCCGACGTGGTGGCCGAGCTCGTGGACGACCGTCACCCGCACCTCGTGGACGAGGTGGTCCTCGTCGCGGGCGTGGGCGCAGAGCGGGATGCGGAAGATGGTGATCCGATCCGGCATCTCGAGGAACCCGTACTGCCCCCGGGCGGTGAGCGGCGTCCCCTCGTACAGGCCGAGCGGATCGCCCGGCCGACCGTCGGTGACGACGACCGCCACGTTGTCGAGCATGCGCAGGATCTCCTCGGGGAGCCCTGCGAGCGCGTCGTCGACGAGGTCCTCGAAGCGATCGGGGTCGATGTCGACGGGCACGGGACCCGACGCTACCGCCGGTGGTGGTCCGGTCGGCCCCGTAGGGTTCGGAACGTGGACGCAGACCGGCTGCTCTCGGGCCTCGACGCCGATCAGCGCCTCGCGGTGATCGAGCCGCGCCACCCGCTCTGCATCCTCGCCGGGGCCGGGTCCGGCAAGACCCGGGTCCTCACCCGGCGCATCGCCCACCGCGCCGCGACCGGTGACGCCGACGCCCGCCACGTGCTCGCCCTCACGTTCACCCGTCGGGCCGCGGGCGAGATGCGATCCCGCCTCGAAGGCCTCGGCCTCCGCGACCGCCCGACGGTCGGCACGTTCCACGCCATCGCGTGGTCCCAGCTCCGCTCCCTCCACCTCGATCGCGACCGGCCGGCACCGAACCTGCTCGACCGCAAGGTGCGCCTCCTGACCCGGCTCCCCGGCCGCCTTCCGCTCCCTCCCGGCGAGCTGGCGACCGAGATCGAGTGGGCCCGCGCCCGCCTCGTCGACCCCGACCGCTACCCCGACGTCGCCCACCAGCACGACCGCCGGGTGTCGGCCCCCCTCGACGCCGTCGCCGACGCTTACCGGGCCTACGAGGCGGAGAAGCGGCGCCGCGGCCTGGTCGACTTCGACGACGTCCTCGGCCGGTGCGCCGACGCCCTCGACGACGACCCGACCTTCGCCGCCGCCCAGCACTGGCGCTTCCGGCATCTCTTCGTCGACGAGTTCCAGGACGTCAACCCGCTCCAGCACCGGCTCCTCATGGCGTGGCTCGGCGACCGGGACGACCTGTGCGTCGTCG
>JAAYBP010000376.1 GCA_012730075.1 Acidimicrobiales bacterium
CGGGTGGGTGCACGGCGGATACGTCGCCATCCCCGGGGCCACGAACGACGTGACGTCCGCGCTCCCCGCCGACCTCGGCGGTGAGACGATGCTCGACGTGGCCGAGGCGGTCGCCGCGGCCCGCGTCGGCGACGCACCGGCCCCGCGCACCGCGGTGGTGGCGGGTCCGACGGTCGGGGACCTGGGCGAGGTCACCGTCGACGTGATCGGCTTCGCCGACGACTCGCTGAAGGGCGAGCGCCTCCACGTGTTCGCGTCCGAACTCGACTCCGGCGAGGGCTTCGTGGTGCGCACCGTCGAGGCCACCGCGCTCTGCGCCAGGGGTGTCACCGCCGACGGCCTGTGCACCTGAGGTCAGCACCCGCGGATCGGGGGCTCGGTCGGACCCTCCGTTGCCGACGGAATTGGAACGTGTTCTAGTCTCGGCGCCATGCCGGAACCGCAGGACGAAGTGCTCAGCGCACCGCTCGTCATCGAGTACCCGTTCACCCGGACGACCGGGCCGGTCATCGGGGCGTTCCTGACCGGGCTGCGCGAGGGCGTCCTCGTCGGCAGCCGGGCCCGGGACGGTCGGGTGATCGTGCCGCCCGCCGAGTTCGACCCCGTCACGGGCGAGGACCTCGACGAGATCGTCGAGGTCGGACCGGCCGGCACGGTCGAGAGCTGGGCGTGGGTGACCGAGCCCCACGAGAAGCACCCGCTCGACCGTCCGTTCGCCTGGGCCCAGATCCGCCTCGACGGCGCCGGCACCACGCTGGTGCACGTCGTCGACGCCGGTTCGATCGACGCGATGAGCACCGGGATGCGCGTCACGCCGGTGTGGGCCGACGAGCGCGAGGGCCACATCGCCGACCTCGCCCGATTCGTCCCCGAGGAGGGCTGATGGTCGACGTGCAGCTCCCCGAGTCGCTCCGCGACGTCGAGCCGGTCCGCAGCGTCCGGACGCCCGCCCAGCTCGACTACACGTTCACCGCCGGTGACGCCACGACACGGTTCCTGACCGGCATCACGCAGAAGCGGATCATCGGCCAGCAGGCGCCCGGCGGTCGGGTGTACGTGCCGCCCCGCGGTGCCGATCCGGAGCTGGGCCAGCCGACGCCGATCGAGGTCGAGGTGGCCCAGGTCGGCACCGTCACCTCGTTCTGCGTCGTGAACCTCCAGTTCTACGGCTCGGTGATGGAGATCCCGTACGTCAGCGCCCTGATCCTCCTCGACGGCGCCGACCTCTCGATCATGCACCTCATCCAGGAGGTCCCCGCCGACGAGGTTCGCATCGGCATGCGGGTCGAGGCGGTGTGGCGCGACGACGCCGACATCGAGCCGACCCTCGAGTCGATCAAGTGGTTCCGGCCGAACGGCGAGCCCGACGACCCCGACGTGCGGATCCCCGGCGAGGGGCGCGGCACCGGCCTCGGCTCGTGGATCGGCGGGGTCGCCCCGACCGAGGCGGTCGTCCGCAACCCGCGCACCGGAGAGGGAGGGGAGGGCTGATGCGCGACGTCGCCATCATCAGCGTCGCCCAGACGCCGTCGCGCCGGGCGGTCACCGAGCTCAACGAGGTCGAGATGCTCATGCCCGCCGTGCACCGGGCGCTCGACCAGGTCGACATGACGATCGACGACATCGGCTTCACCTGCTCGGGGTCGACCGACTACCTCGCCGGCATGGCGTTCAGCTTCGTGTCGACGCTCGACGGCGTAGGCCCGTGGCCGCCGATCCAGGAGAGCCACGTCGAGATGGACGGCGCCTGGGCGCTGTACGAGGCGTGGGTGAAGCTCCAGCTCGGCGAGATCGACACCGCCCTGGTCTACGCCTACGCCAAGTCCTCGCCCGGCGACCTGCCGATGGTCCTGTCGCGGCAGCTCGACCCGATCACGCTCGGCCCGCTGTGGCCCGACTCGGTGAGCCTCGCCGCCCTCCAGGCCCGGGCCCTGCTCGACGCCGGCAGGGCGACCGAGGCCGACCTGGCCGAGGTCGCCGCCCGCAGCCGCCGCGCGGCGCTCGACAACCCCAACGCCCAGCTCGCGTGGGATCGGCCCGCCGCCGACGTCCTCGCTGAGGACTACCACGTCGCCCCGCTGCGCCGGAGCGACTGTCCGCCGATCACCGACGCCGCCTGCGCGGTGGTGCTCGCCGCCGACGGCGCCGCCCGCGAGCGGGTCGAGCGTCCCGCCTGGATCCGCGGCATCGACCACCGCGTCGAGCCGATCCACCTCGGCCTGCGCGACCTCACCGTCAGCGAGTCGACCCGCATCGCGGCCGGGAAGGCCGGCGTCGCCGACGGCAGGGTCGACGTCGCCGAGCTGCACGCGCC
>JAAYBP010000377.1 GCA_012730075.1 Acidimicrobiales bacterium
ACCACGAGGAGGTCGCCGTCGGTGACGACCCGGCCGATCGCCAGCAGGCCCGATCCGGAGCCCCGCCGCACCACGCCGATCGTCCCGCCGTCGGGCGACGCGACCTCGACCGCCGCGTGGTCGACGATCGCCGGTCGGGAGAGCGTCGGCGCGGCGGCGTCGGCGGCGGTGGGCACGAGCACCTGCACCGCGCCCACGGCGGCGGACGGCTCGGTGGAGGGCGCGGCGGCCGGCGCGGTGGCGGACAGCGCGGTGTGGGTGCGCTCCTGGGTGTAGGGCACCTCGTGGGTCGCCTCGACCGTCGAGAGGGTCGGCGCACCGGTCGACACCGAGACGGCGGCGTCGAGGCGGGCCCCCCCGATCGTCCAGCGTCCGCCGGTCGGCGTCGCCTCGTACGCGCCGCCCGACGTGCCGCCGCCGTTGCCGTGCAGCATCCACGTCAGCTCGTCCGCCTCGGGCGCGGCGACCGCGTCGGCGACCACGAGCACCCCGCCGGGCAGGAGGAGGGTCCTCCGTTCGACGTGCGCCCCCCGGTACGCGGTGCTCACGGTGACGCCGTCGGCGACGTCGCTCCGCACGAACCCCGACAGCGTCGACTGTCCCTCCGCCGGGGGGCGACCCGCGGTGTCGGTCGCCCACGCGATCGACGCGCCGAGGTAGTCGGCCGGACCGGACCCGTCGACGAGGACGACGTTGTGGTGCTCGGGCCGGTTGACCCTCGAGTGGGTCGCGAACGTCAGGTAGCCGGGGTCGAGCGCCAGCCGCTCGCCGTGGGCGTAGAGCATGAACGACCCGGGCTCGGCGTGCTCGTGGGACTGGGGCCAGCGGCCCGCGCCGGTGCGGTCGCGCCCGAACTCCGAGGCGGTGTCGTGCTCGCCGAGCACCAGAGCCATGGTGGCGTCGCCGTCCCAGCCGGATCGCAGGGTCGCGGTGCCGCCCTCGACGTACACCTGGCTCGGTTCCCAGTCGGGCGGTGCGGGGTCGATCGAGTCGTCGTAGGCCACGATCGCGTCGGGCCCGAGGCTGATGTTGCCGTCGATGTCGTAGGGCTGGGGCGTCCGGGCCCACTGCCAGTATCCGGCGGCGAGGGTCGGTGTGCCGTCGGGTAGGACGCCGTGGAAGAAGGAGCGCCCGGGGTTGCCGTCGTCGATCGGGGCCATCGTCCCGTCCGGAACCGCCGTGTCGAGCATCCAGCGATGGTTGCGGGCGAGGAGCGGGTGGTCGACCAGCGCCGGCAGCACGAGGCCCGACTCGGTCGTCCACGAGCCGTGGCCGAGGAAGCGCTCCCAGACGGCGAGGTAGGCGACGACGTTCTGCGTGCTGAAGCGCCAGTAGAACGGGCCCTCGGCGTAGGCACCGTCGCCGGTGAGCAGCACGTACCGGAGGGTGTCGTCGACGAGGTCGGCGCCGGTGTCGAACCACTCGCGGGCGTCGGGCACCTGGTCGGCGAGGGCGACGGCGGCGACGACGAGGGCGGTGCCGGTCTTGGTGCGGTGGTTGTTCTGGTGGAGCGTGGCGTAGCCGGACGCGGTCGACGGGTCGACGAAGTTGAGGCGGAGCTCGCGGGTGGCGGCGGCGATGCGCCGCACGATCTCGGCCTCGTCGTCGGGGGCGAACGGGTACCCGGCTCCGGCGAGCAGGTCGTAGGTCTGGGCCGCCATGACGATCTCCTCCGACGAGGTGATGTCGCGGTCCCACCCGCCGATCGGGGCGGGCACGGCCAGACGGCTCCGGTCGAGCATCTGGAGCAGCACGGCGACCGCGGCGTCACCGGCCGCCCGGCGGGCGTCGGCGTCGGCGAACGGCACCGCCGCGCCGCCGGACGCGGTGCGATCGAGCGCGTACTCGAACGCCCGGACCTTGGCCGCCCGGTGGAGTCGGAGCTGGTTGGTACCGGTCAGGTCGCCGAGCGTGCTGGCCGCCTCCCAACCCGTCGCCTGGTCGTGGCTGCGGACGAACAGGGTGCGGTACGGCTCGCGGCCGAGGCGGGCGACCAGGTCGGCCTCGCTCCCCGGGTCGAAGAGGAGGCGGGGCCGGGGTGCGCCCGTTCCGGGCACGGGTTCGAGGTCGGCCCGCGCTGCCGTCCCGACGGCCGTCGAGGCTGCGTCGGCCGCGAGCGGGGTCGAGACCCCGACGGCGCCTAGCAGGAACGTCGCGACGGCGACGACGACCCGCGGTGCGCGCCGCGTCCCCCGCCCCACCCGGTGCCCGGTTCCGGTCATCGTGACTTCCTAGCTCCGGCCACGACCCCGCGCTGGAAGACCACACGAGGTGCCAGGAGCGTTGGCGGAAAGCGAGCGTCGTCGCAGACGGATTCCTCGCTGCGCTCGGAACTTGCGGTGCCGTGCTTGCTGGGTCGGCCTCGCCTATCGGCTCGGCCTCCAGGCA
>JAAYBP010000378.1 GCA_012730075.1 Acidimicrobiales bacterium
CAGCTCGACGACGTGCTCGCCGGCGCGGACCTGAGCGGGGGTGACTTCGTCCGCAACGTCCGGCAGCTTGCCGACCTCCTCCGCCAGATCGGCTCGGCCGCCCCCGACCCGCACACCCGCCGCGCCGCGCGACAGGCGGCGGAGGCCCTGCACCGTGGCGTGGTCGCCTCGGCGGCCGCCGCCACGACGGGCGGTGACGCCCGGTCGCCCGAGGCCCCGGTCGAGCGGTGACGGTCCGCAAGGGCGAGGACTGGGGTGCACCCGGCGACGCCCGACCCGACCTCGTCGTCGTCGCCGGCGACGCGGAGGCGGCCGCCGTCGTCGCCGAGGCCGAGGTCGCCGGTCGCCCGTGCCCGCCGATCGGCCTCCTGGGCGGCGACCTCCGGCGGGTGCTCGGTGGCCGGGGCGACGAGGCCAGCCTGCGCGCCGGCGGCACCGCCGTGAGGGTCGACCTCGGCGTCGCCCACCTCGACGGCGAGCGCCACCTGTTCGTCGCGCACCTCGTCGCCCGCCGCGCGCGGTGGCGGGGACGGTTCGCGGTCGTCATGAACGCCGAGCACGTCGGCGACCTCGACCTCGCGCCGCGCGCCCACCCCGGCGACGGGCGGCTCGACGTCGTCGAGGGCCGGCTCCGTCCCGGCGACCGCCTGAAGGCCCGCGCGCGAGCCCGCACCGGCACCCACCTGCCCCACCCGGACCTGCGCGCGTCGCGGCCGACCGACTGGACCGGGACGTGGGAGCGGCCCGTGCCGGTGCGCCTCGACGGACGCCCCGTCGGTCGGTTCCGCACTGTCGAGGTCACCCTGCTTCCCGACGCGATCGAGGTCGTCGTGTGAGGCCTGCGGTCCGCCGGCCCGTGCCGACCCCGGCCCCGTCGCCGCGCTCCCTAGGGTGAGGTCCGTGCACCGAGGACAGCTGGTTCCCGATGTGCGAGGCGGCCGGCGGCGAGGTCGTCGCGCCATGCGGGCCGTGGCGCTCGCGATGCTGATCGTGACCCTCCTCGACGGATGCTCGCCGGTGAACACCTACGTGACGGTGATCGGCCGCGACGCCCAGGGCCGCCTCGTCGTGGGCGCGGCGCGCTGTGGCCGACCCTCCAGCACCGTCGACCTGCGGGTCGTCGACCCCGATGCCTCCTTCGGGTCCGAGACGATCTGGAGCGTCACCCGCAACCCGGGCCGGTCGTCCGTCGACCCGGTGCCGAGCGGTCAGGTGACCGCGGCGTCGCCCGCCCGGCTGGACGAGGTGCCCCTGTACGTCGTCGGATCCGAGCATCCCGACCTCCTCGTGGTCCTCACCGGCCCGGCGCGTCCACCGGAGGTCGGCACGGTCGTGCTGGAGGTCGACTTCGCCTCCGCCTTCGACGACCGGGAGGTGGCGTTGGACGTCGGCATCGGGCGCGACTCCTACGTGCTCGACCTCGACGGACGACAGATCGGCCCGGTGTCCGCGGACGACGCCATCGCCCTCATCGCCGAGGAGTGCGAGGAGGCCGAGTTCGACGGCGGTCGCTTCGCCGCCGTCCTCGGCGGATCCGCGGCGGTTGCCCTGGTCGTGTGCGTGGCGATCGGGTGGCTGACGGCGCGCCAGTGGCGGCGCGCCGGCGCCCGCCACCGGACGGTCGCCGCGGCGCGCCGCGGCTACTGACCCGCGTCGGGGCCGGACCCGACCCGGGTCGCGATCGGCCCGGGCTACCGTCGCCGCCGTGGACGCGTGGCTGCTCGACGATGCCCCCGGCGAGTACCGATGGGGGGCGGTGCCCGATCCCGAGCCCGGCCCCGGCGAGGTCCGGGTGCGGGTCGTGGCGAGCGGCCTCAACCACATGGACCACTGGCTGACCCGAGGGCGACCGAAGCCGCCGGCCTTCCCCCACGTCCCCGGATGCGACGTGGCGGGCACGGTCGACGCCCTCGGAGACGGCGTCGACCGATGGGCGGCCGGCGACGAGGTGGTCGTCAACCCGACCGTCACCTCGGTCGAGGCGATCGCCCGGTACGGCGTCGACGCCCCCGCCGCCCGGGGGATGCTCATCGTCGGCGAGCACCGGTGGGGCGGCCACGGCGAACACCTCGTGGTGCCGGCCCGCAACCTGGTCGCCCGGCCCGCCGGGCGGACCTGGGCCGAGTGCGCCGCCTACCCGGTGGCGTACTCGACGGCGTGGCGGATGCTGCGCCGGGCCCGGCTGCGCGCCGGCGAGACGCTGCTGGTCGTGGGCATCGGCGGCGGCGTCGCCAACGCCCTCCTCGCGCTCGGCCTCGCCGCCGGGGCGCGGGTCGTCGTCACCAGTCGCGACGCCGCCAAGCGGGAAGCGGCGCGGGCGGTAGGGGCGAGCGAGGCGTTCGACTCCGCCGCCGACCGATGGGACGTCGAGGCCGACGTGGTCGCCGAGAGCGTCGGCGCGGCGACGTGGGACGCGTCGGTCCGGGCCCTCGCCCCGACCGGGCGACTGGTCGTATGCGGAGCGACGTCGGGCGGTCGGGTCGACCTCGACCTGCCCCGGCTGTGGTTCAAGCAGATCGAGGTCATCGGGTCGACGATGGCGTCCTACGAGGAGTTCGCCGAGGTGACCCGCATGGTCGAGCAGGGCCTGGCGATCGTCGTCGACGGTGAGTGGGACCTCGATGCCTACCCCGACGCGCTCGCCCGCCTCCGCGCCGGCGACCACCACGGCAAGCTCGTGCTCCGCCACTGACGCCTCGCCGCCCTCCCGCGACGCCAAGACCCCGAAGTGGCGCGCAGTTCGCCGGATGGGAGCGGGGGAGGGGCGGTACCCTGCGGCCGTGCCCGCGACCGACGAGATCAAGGAACGGATCGAGGCGGAGGTCGACCGCCGGGCCGACGTCCTGCTCGACGTCTCCCGCCGGATCCACGCCCGGCCGGAACTGGCCTTCGCCGAGCACACCGCCCACGACCTGCTGACGAACGTGCTCGAGGCCGAGGGCCTGGCGGTCGAGCGGGGCGCGTACGACCTCGACACCGCCTTCGTCGCCCGGGCGGGGAGCGACGGCCCCACGGTCGCGGTGTGCTGCGAGTACGACGCCCTGCCCGGAATCGGCCACGCGTGCGGCCACAACGTGATCGCCGCCGCCGGCCTGGGAGCCGGACTGGCCGCCGCGGCGGTCGCGAACGAGCTGGGCGGCCGGGTCGTCGTGCTCGGCACCCCCGCCGAGGAGGGCGGCGGCGGCAAGCAGATCATGATCGACCGGGGCGCGCTCGACGGCGTCGACGCGGCGATGATGGTCCACCCGGCCGGCGTCGACCTCCGGTCGATG
>JAAYBP010000379.1 GCA_012730075.1 Acidimicrobiales bacterium
CTCGGTGCGGGCCCCGCTGCCGTCCAGGCGCAGCAGGCGCTCGACGTAGGACTGGAGCGTGACCATCACCTGCAGCGGGTGGCGCTCGCCGCCGTCGAGCATGCGCCCGAGCGCGGTGAGCGCGCCCGGCACGTCGCCGGAGTCGATCGCGTCGGTGAGGTCCCACGGCGGAACCGCCCCGGGACCGCCGACGTAGGGCTCGACCCCGTCGGGCCCGATCTGGGCGGTGCCGTGCACCGCTTCGAGCACGGTCAGCACCCCGTCGAGGCGGCCGACGTCCTCGCCGAGCCGGTCGACGAGCAGCTGGCGTGCCTCCTTGGTGAGCCGGACCGGTGAGTCGGCCAGGCGCCGGTCGATCCAGGTGCCCCGCGCCTTGGCGTTGGTCGGGGCGCTCGTGTTGTGCACCTCGCCGCCCGCGGACTTGATCGCCTGGTCGAGCGCCTTGGGCACCTGCTTCGACTGGGCGTTGGGCGACAGGGGCCGGTCCCACGAGATGACGAGCACCGCGTCGGGGGACGGATCCGAGAGGTAGTCGACGAGCGGGCGCACGTCGTCCGCGCCGAAGCGGGCCGCGTTGCGGGCCACGACGACCCGGTCACCGCCGAACATCGACACGGTCGTGGCCGCCATGACGACCTCGCCGAGCTCGTAGTCGTCGCCGGAGAACTCCGAGAGCACCTCGTTGCGGTCGGCGTCGCCGACGAGCCGGTCCACCAGCTCGCTGGTCGCCTGGCGGAGCAGCACCGGGTCGGAGCCCTTGACCAGGTGCACCGGGGGCCCGCCGGCGCTCACGCCGCCGCTCCCGGGGCCTCGGCGACGTGCCGGAGCAGCTCGACGGTGAGGTCCGCGGCCCGGCGGGCGGTGCGCACGTCCCGGGTGCGCAGCAGCCGGCAGCCCTCCATCACCGCCAGCACGTGCACGCCGATGGCCTCGCCGCGCTGGGCGTCGTCGCTGCCGGGGGCGACCTGCCCGCCGACGGGCCCGGAGGCCATCGCGTGGCCGAGGGCGGCGAGCTGGCCGGTGGTGCGCAGCAGCTCGAGCCCGGCGTCGTGGTCGACCCGGTCGAGCGCGTCGTCGACGACGATCCGCTCGGGCGGCATGCCCGCGGCCCGGGCCGCCTCGACGAGGCGGCGCAGCCGCTCGCGCCGCGCGCCGGGCTCGACCGGTGCGCCGCCGGGGTGGAGCACGACGCTCGCCCCGGAGCCGGCGACCTCGGACAGGTCCTCGGCCAGCGCCCCACCCGTCGGGTCGTGGACGAGCGCGGCGCCCGCGGCGAGCGCGGCCCGCAGGCCCGCCCGGTCGAGCGGCTCGACGGCGACCGGCAGCCCGCTGCGGGCACGCAGCGAGTCGACCGTGGCGCCGATCGCCTCGGCGTCGACGCCTCGGAGGCCGAGCACGTCGGGACCCTCGGCGAGCACTTCGTCGACCGGCGAGGCGGGATCGACCACGCCGATCACCAGCGCCCGGTGCGCGACGTCGACACGATGGCCTGCGCCCAGCTGGAGGATCACGGCGCCAACGTACACCGGCGCTCCGACGGTCCGATCCGTGCCCCGGTGACCTCCAGGCCGCCGACGTGCACGCCGCGCGCACCGATCGGCTCGATGCCCGGCGGGGCACGCTCCGCGGTGGTGAGCACGCGCCCGACGGCCACCTGGCGGCGGACCACCCCGGCGGTCGTGGCGGACGTGCGTGCGCCGTCGACGAGGACCACGTCCAGCCGCCCCACCCCCTGCTGCCACAGCGCGCGCAGCAGCGCCCGGTGGTTGCCCGCGCCCTCGACGGCGAGGACGCGGCCGCCGCAGGCCCCCACGTGCAGCACGGCCCCGCCGCCCAGCTCGTGCGCCCCGACCGCGGGCGACACCGGCCACAGGGCGGCGACCGCGAGCACCGCTGCCGGGGCGGCGAGCCACCCCGGTGCACGCAGGCCGCGCCCGGCGAGGGCCAGCAGCGCTGCCGCGGCGAGCAGCGCGAGGCGGGGTGGGTCGAGGGGCGGCAGCGGCACCATCGAACCGACGGCCGCCACCCCGTCGATCCAGCGCACGAGCAGCGACGCGGGCAGCTGCACCACCGACGCGCTCGTGTCGCCCAGCAGCCCGGCGACGGGTCCGGCGGTGATGCCCAGCACCATCACCGCGCCCGCGGCGGGCGCGGCGGCCAGGTTGGCGGCGGTCGCCACGGCGGGGAGGTCGCCGTTGACGGCGAGCAGCAACGGGGCGGTCGCGATCTGCGCGGCGAGCGTGACCGACGCGGGGGCGGTCAGCCACGCCGGCCCGGGGAGCACCCCGGCGATCGGGCGGGCGAGGACCAGCAGCCCCGCGGTGGCGGCCACCGACAGGCGGAACCCGAGCGAGTGCACGAGCATCGGGTCGACCACGAGCAGCACCGCGACGGC
>JAAYBP010000007.1 GCA_012730075.1 Acidimicrobiales bacterium
ACCACGATCCGGCGAGGTCCCGCAGGGCGGCCCGCCGTTCGGTGAGGGGAGCGTCGATCAGGTCGACGCCGTCGCGGTGCAGCAGGTCGAAGAACCACGGCCGCACCCCCTGTCCGCCGGCGCGGACGCGGTCCGGGTCGTCACCGCCGACCCGGCTGGCCGTGTCCTGGAACGGGACCGGGCGCAGATCGGAGTCGACCACGAGCGCCTCGCCGTCGAGCACCAGGTCGCCACCGGGCCAGCCCGCGACCAGGTCGCACACCTCGGGCAGGCGGTCGGTGATCTCGTTCAGGTTGCGGGTCCAGGCGCGCACCTCGCCCGCCGTGCGGTGCACCTGGACGCGGATGCCGTCGAGCTTCCAGTCGACGACGGCGGTGCCGAGGGCACCGACCGCGGCCGCGACGTCGTCCGCGGTCGACGCGAGCATCGGCTGCACCGGCCGGCCCGGCCGCAGCTGCACCCGGCCCAGGCCGTCGGCCCCCTCGACCATGGCCAGGCGGGCGATCAGGGGGAGGTCGCCGCCGAGCATCGCCGCCCGGCGCACCGGGGCGGTGGGCACCCCGGCCGCGGCGGCGACCGCGTCGGTCACCACGCCGGCGAGCGCGCCCTGGCGCAGCTCGCCGGTGAGCAGCCGGAAGAGGAAGGTGGCCTCGTCGTCGGTCGCCCGGGCGAGCAGCCCCACGACCCGCGCCCGACGGGCCGCGTTGGAGCCGGGGCCGCGGAGACCGGCGAGGTCGGCGAGCGTCGCGTCGACCTCCGTGACGGTGAGCGTGGCGAGGGCGGCGGGGCGGGCGCCGTCGTCCCGCGCGGCCGCGAGGGTGCGCCAGCCGACCCCGATGCGGCCCTGCACCGGCTCGCCGGTGAGGAACCCGACGGTCGGCACGATCTCGTCGGGCCCGAGCCGCCGCAGGAGCGCGGCGAGGAGGTCTCGCTTGGCGGTCCGCGACCGGGTGGCCGCCACCTCGGCCGACGTCGCGACCACCTCCGCCAGCAGCACGGGGACGGTGGGCACGGCCCCAGTGTGACGCCTTTGCGCGTCGACCACTCATGACCCGCCGATGGAGGGGGCGTACCGTCCTACCCACCCGCCGCCGCCGTCGCGACGCGTTTCGCCGCGGCGGCGGTTCGGGGCGGCCTGCGGCGAGACGGTCGCGGCCTTTCGCGACCCTCTGGAGGTCAACCCCATGTCCAAGATCAGGATCCCCCGTGCCGTCGTCGTGGCGGCCCTGGTCGTCGCGTCCGCGACCCTCGGCGCCGGCGTCGCGGTGACCGCCCAGGACGGCGCGTCGAACAGCGGCGGCTCGGCCGCCGTGAGCGACGGACGCGCCGGAGCGGCGTCGCCGACCGAGAACGCCTTCGTGCCGATCAACCCGTGCCGGATCGCCGACACCCGGCTCGCCGGTGGTCGGATGACCTCGCTCCAGGTCCGGCAGTTCGGCATGAGCGGCAACACGTCGGGCCAGGGCGGGGCCGCGAGCTGCGGGATCCCGTCGGTCGCCTCGGGGCTCGAGCTGAGCGTGACCGCCGTCGACCCCGCGGGGAGCGGCTACCTGCGCCTGTACCCGGCCGGGTCGGGCGAGCCCAACGCCACGTTCCTCAACTACGCGGGGCGCAGCATCACCAACGCGGGCACGGTACGGGTCCGGCCCGGCGCATCGCCCAACCTCCAGGTGAAGGCGTACCAGGCGTCGACCCACGTGGTCATCGACGTGCTCGGCTACTACGTCGCCAACCTGATGGCGGTGGTCTCCTCCACCGGGACCCTGACGCGCGGGAACGGCGTGGTGTCGGCCACCCGCGACGCCGTCGGGACCTACCGCGTGAACTTCCACCGCAACATCTCGGGCTGTGAGTGGGAGGGCGGCCTCCACGACCCCGGCGTCTTCTTCGGCACCCCGGGTGAGATCAACCTCGCCCTCAACGGCAGCAGCCCGAACGGCCTGTTCGTGCAGACCCGCAACCCGGCCGGGGCCCTGTTCGACAGCGAGTTCATGGTCAGCGTCACCTGCTGACGCCGGGCGTGCACCGCTCCCGGTTGCGCGCTCGCCACTCACGACCGCCGGGGAGGGGCGGTCTACGTTCCCCCCGCCCGGCGCCGCCGCCGCCCGACCCCTCCCCGCGGTGGCGGCGCCGGGCGGCTCGCGCCGGAGCCGTGGTCGCCCCGGATCGCCCGGCTTGGACCGGAGCGACCCGGGGCGATACGGTCTCCGGGCCGTGCACGGACGCGGTGCCGGCCGGTCGGCCGCATCGTTCCGGGCCCGAACCTAGGTCCACGGGCGCCTCCTCGAGGAGGGGGAACCCCGTGGCACAACCGAGACAACGCTCCGCCGGGTCCGCCCGTGCGGAGCGTCCGCGTGAACGGGACACCGTTCCTCCGCGAGAGAAGAGAGCCATGGCAACCAAAGCGATCGTCGGGTCGAAGCTCGGCATGACGCAGATCTGGGACGACGAGCGCAACGTCGTGCCGGTGACCGTCCTGCAGGTCGAGCCCGTCCGCGTGGTCAGCATCAAGACCCCCGAGCGCGACGGCTACAGCGCCCTCCAGGTCACGTTCGGGCAGAAGAAGGCCACCAAGCTCCCGAAGCCCGTCGCCGGCCAGTTCGAGAAGGCGGGCGTCGAGGCCGGCCCCCGGCTCGTCGAGCTGCGCCTCGACGACGTGTCGGAGTACAGCGTCGGCCAGACCCTCGGCGTCGACATCCTCGCCGAGGGCGGGCTGATCGACGTCACCGCGGTCAGCAAGGGCAAGGGCTTCGCCGGGGCCATGAAGCGCCACGGCTTCGCCGGCCAGCGCGCCAGCCACGGCGCCCACCGGGTGCACCGGGCCCCCGGCGCGATCGGCGCCTGCGCCACGCCCGCCCGCGTGTTCAAGGGCACCCGCATGGCCGGCCGCACCGGTGGCGAGAAGGTCACCACCCTCAACCTCGAGGTCGTGCGGGCCGACGCCGAGCGCAACCTCCTGCTCGTCAAGGGCGCCGTCCCCGGCCCCAAGGGCGGGCTCGTCCTCGTTCGCAACGCCGTCAAGGCCGACGGGAAGGGGGCCTGATGGCGACCATCGACGTGCTCGACGCCTCGGGCAAGAAGACCGGCACCGCCGACCTCGACGACGCCGTGTTCGGCATCGAGCCCAACGGCGCGGTGCTGCACCAGGTCGTGACCGCCCAGCTCGCCGCCCGCCGGGCGGGCACCCAGGCGACCCGCACCCGGGCCGAGGTGGCCGGCGGCGGGGCCAAGCCGTGGCGCCAGAAGGGTTCGGGCCGGGCCCGCCAGGGCTCGATCCGCTCGCCGCAGTGGCGCGGGGGCGGTGTCGCCCTCGGCCCGAAGCCCCGCAGCTACGCCCAGCGCACCCCCAAGAAGATGGTCCGCCTGGCGCTGCGGTCCGCCCTGTCGGACCGGGCGGCCGACGGCAAGGTCCGCGTCGTCGACTTCGGGTGGGACGCCCCGTCGACCAAGCAGGCGGTCGCCGCCCTCGCCGACCTCGGCATCGAGGGCAAGGTGCTGGTGGTGCTCGACGCCGCCGACGTCGCCACCTGGAAGAGCTTCCGCAACCTCGGCGACGTCCACCTGCTCGTGCCCGGCGAGCTGAACGCCTACGACGTGCTGGTCGCCGACTGGATCGTGTTCACCCCCGGCACCGTGCCGGTCGACACGCCGCTCTCGCGGGGCGGTCACCGGGCCCCGGCCGCCGACGCGCCGGCCCCGGCCGACGATGAAGCCGCCGAGGAGGACCGATGAAGGATCCCCGCCAGGTGCTGATCCGCCCCGTCGTCAGCGAGAAGTCCTACGCGCTGCAGGAGGCGAACCAGTACACGTTCATCGTCGATCCCCGGGCGTCCAAGCCCGAGATCCACGACGCCGTCGAGGCGATCTTCAACGTGTCGGTCCTGCGCGTGAACACGCTCAACCGGCAGGGCAAGAAGGTCCGCAACCGCCGCACCGGCAAGGTCGGCCGCAAGGCCGCGAGCAAGCGGGCCATCGTCACCCTCGCCGAGGGCGACTCGATCGACCTGTTCGAGAACTGAGAGGCGCTCCGATGGCACTCCGCAAGCGCAAGCCCAGCAGCCCCGGCCGACGGTTCCAGACCGTCTCGGACTTCTCCGAGATCACCAAGACGACCCCCGAGAAGTCGCTCACCGGGCCCAACCCGAAGACCGGCGGCCGCAACAACGGCGGCCACAAGACCGCCCGCCACAAGGGCGGTGGTCACAAGCGCCGGTACCGCCAGATCGACTTCCGTCGCACCAAGGACGGCGTACCGGCCAAGGTCGCGGCGGTCGAGTACGACCCGAACCGCAACTGCCGGATCCTGCTGCTCCACTACGTCGACGGCGCCAAGAGCTACATCCTCGCCCCTCGCGACGTGAAGGTCGGCGACCTGCTGCGCAGCGGTCAGGGCTCCGAGATCCGCCCCGGCAACGCCCTGCCGATGCGCTACATCCCGGTCGGCACCACGGTGCACAACGTCGAGCTCAAGCCGGGCGGCGGCGGCCGCATGGCCCGCAGCGCCGGCTCGAGCGTCCAGCTCGTGGCCAAGGAGGGCGACTTCGCCACCCTTCGCCTGCCGAGCACCGAGATGCGGCGGGTGCCGATCGACTGCCGGGCCACCGTCGGCGTCGTCGGCAACGCCGAAGCGGAGCTGATCAAGGTCGGGAAGGCGGGGCGCAACCGCTGGAAGGGCGTCCGTCCGCAGACCCGCGGCGTCGCCATGAACCCGGTCGACCACCCCCACGGCGGTGGTGAGGGCAAGACCTCCGGTGGTCGCCACCCCGTGTCCCCGTGGGGCAAGCCCGAGGGCCGCACCCGCGACACCAACAAGCCGTCCCAGAAGCTCATCGTTCGCCGTCGCCGCACCCGCGGCTCGCGGAGGTAGTCCCCATGCCCCGTTCGCTCAAGAAGGGCCCGTTCGTCGACGGCCACCTGCTGGCCAAGGTCGACGACCTCAACGAGAAGGGCGAGAAGAAGGTCATCAAGACCTGGTCCCGCCGCTCCACGATCATCCCCGACATGGTCGGCCACACCATCGCCGTCCACGACGGTCGCAAGCACGTGCCCGTCTACATCACCGAGTCGATGGTCGGCCACAAGCTCGGCGAGTTCGCCCCCACCCGCACCTTCCGGTTCCACGCCGGACAGGAGAAGGCCGTGCGAGGTCGTCGGTGAGCGAGCGCAGCGAGCAGATCAACCAGCCGGGCCGGGCTGTCGGCGCCGCCGCCGGTCATCTCAGCGCCGACGGTCGGACCGTGAGGCCTGACGCAAGGGAGGCGCTCCGATGACCGGCCTCAAGACCAACGAGCGACCGGGCACCCGCGCCCAGGCCAAGTTCGTCCGCGTATCCGCCTACAAGGCCCGTGAGGTGCTCGACCTGATCCGCGGCCTCCACGTGGCCGACGCCGACCAGATCCTGGCGTTCACCGACCGCGACGTCGCCCGCGACATCCGCAAGGTGCTCGCCTCGGCGGTCGCCAACGCCCGCAACAACGACAGCCACGACCCCGACACCCTGGCCGTGGTCGCCTGCTACGCGGATGAGGGCCCGACCCTCAAGCGCTGGCGGCCCCGGGCGCGCGGTCGAGCGACCCGCATCCGCAAGCGCACGTGCCACATCACGATCGTGGTCGCCCGCATGGACGACGACGAGCTGCGCCGCTGGCGGGAGAAGCACCAGGCCGGCCTCACCACCGAGGGCGGCCGCGGTGGTCGCCGCCGGGCCGACCGCCGGGCACGCGTCGCCAAGTCGCGCCAGGCCGAAGGCACCGACGACGAGACCTCCGACTCG
>JAAYBP010000380.1 GCA_012730075.1 Acidimicrobiales bacterium
CACCCGGAACCCGGTACCGGGTGTCGTCGCGGCGCTACGGGTCGGGGTGGTCGGCGAGGTAGGCCGCCAGCACCCGCTTGGGCGCCTTGGTCCGCCACGAGTCGGTGATCAGCTCGGTCAGCTCGTCGACGCCGACCGCGTCGAGATGGACCAGGACGGTCGCGTAGCCGTCGTAGTGCGGCGTGGTGAAGAACTTCGCGGGGTCGGAGGCGAGCAGCGCCTCCTTCTCGTCGAGGTCGGCGACGAACACGACCAGGCCACCCTCCGCCTCGGTGCGGATGCGGAGGAAGCCCTTGTCCTTCACCCGGAAGCCCGGCGTGCCGTACCACGGCTTCTCGGTCGTCTCCGGCAGCGACAGGGCGATGCGCCGGACGTCGTCCTCGGTGGCCACCCCGCCAGGGTAGGAGCGGGGGCACTACCGTGCGCCCGATGTCGGGGAGGACGCCGTCGCGGCCGAACGTGCTGTTGATCACGCTCGACCAGATGCGCGGCGACAGCTACGGCGCCGCCGGGCACCCGCTGGTCGAGACGCCGAACCTCGACCGCCTCGCCGCCGACGGCGTGCGCCTCTCGCGCCACTACAGCCAGGCGGCCCCGTGCGGACCCGGGCGGGCCTGCCTCTACACCGGCACCTACCAGATGAACAACCGGGTCGTCGGCAACGGCACGCCGCTCGACCGGCGCTTCGACAACGTCGCCCTCGCCGCCCGCCGCGCCGGGTACGAACCGGCCCTCTTCGGGTACACGGACCAGTCGATCGACCCCCGTGACGCCACCGGTCCCGACGATCCGCGCCTGTCGACCTACGAGGGGATCCTGCCCGGCTTCGACGTCGCGCTCGACCTCACCGGCGACCACGGGCCCTGGGTCGCCTGGCTGGCCGACCTCGGCCACGACGTCGGCGGCGGCATCGAGCGGGTGCTGATCGACGAGAAGCGCCGACCCGCCGAGCACAGCCTGTCGACCTTCATGACGGACCGCGTCCTCGACTGGCTCGGCCGCCGCGAGGCGCCCTGGTTCGCCCACCTCAGCTACCTGCGACCCCATCCGCCGTACTCGGCCGCGGGCGACTGGTCACGGCGCTACGACCCCGCCGACGTCGGCCTCCCGATCGCGATGGAGGACGACCGCCACCCGCTCCACGACATGGCGCTCGGCATCCCCGACATCGTCGCCCCGACCGACGAGCACCGCCTCCGCCGCCTGCGCGCCCAGTACTTCGGCATGGTCAGCGAGGTCGACGCCCAGCTCGGCCGGGTCTGGGACGCGCTACGGACCAACGGTCAGTGGGACGACACGATCGTCGTCGTCACCGCCGACCACGGCGAGATGCTCGGCGACCACGGCTTCGTCCAGAAGCTCGGCTGGTGGGAGTCGAGCTACCACGTGATCGGCATCGTCCGCGATCCCAGGCACCCGGACGCCCACGGCGCCGTCGTCGACCGCTTCACCGAGAACGTCGACCTGATGCCCACGCTGTGCGAGGCGATGGGCTTGCCGGTGCCGGCCCAGTGCGACGGCCTGCCCCTGACCCCGTTGCTGCGCGGCGAGGAGCCGCCGGAGTGGCGCACCGCGGCCCACTGGGAGTGGGACTGGCGCGAGCACCTGATCCGCTTCGTCCCGCACGAGTGGCCGTGGGACCGCACGCTCGAGCAGCAGAACCTCGCCGTCGTGCGCACCGAGGATTCCGCCTACGTGCAGTTCGGCGACGGCACGTGGCGCGGTCTCGACCTGGCGGCCGACCCGACGTGGCGGACGACGATCGAGGACCCGGCGGTCGTGCTCCCGCTCGCCCAGGAGATGCTCACCTGGCGGGCCCGGCACACCGACCGCACGTGGGCGAGCCTGCTCCTCGCGGACGGCGGCGGCATCGGGCGCTGGCCGGCCGAGGTCCCCGCCTGGACGGCCTGACCGCCGACCGGTCGCCCACCGACGCTCCCCTCGTTCGCCCCCGCCCGCGGACGTCCGCCGACGCCGACCCGTTGCCAGGCGGGACGGTCCGCACCAAGCTCTCGCCCATGACCGAGCTGCTCGGACGCCACGTCGTGCTCCGCCTCGCCACCGACGACGACGTCGAGGCCCTCGCCGCCATCCGGGCCACCCGGGAGGTCCACCGCCACTGGCGCGGCGGCGCCGACATGGAGGCCGCCGTCCGCGAGGACATGGACGAGAACGACAGCACCGGCTACGTGATCCTCTACGACGGCCAGATCGCGGGCTGGATCCAGTGGCAGGCCGAGGACGAGGCCGACTACCGCGCCGCGAGCATGGACATCTACGTCGATCCCGCCCTGCACGGGCGCGGGCTCGGCTCCGACGCGCTGCGGGCGATGGCGCGCCACCTGTTCGACGACCACGGCCACCACCGGATCACGATCGACCCGGCGGCCGACAACGAGGCGGCGATCGCCTGCTACCGCAAGCTCGGCTTCCGACCGATCGGCGTGGCCCGCGCCTCGGAGCGGGGCAACGACGGCACCTGGCACGACCAGCTCCTGATGGACCTGCTCGCCGACGAGCTCACCCCCGGCTGACGGGTAACAGTTTTCCTCCGACCCCACCTGTTACGCGGTCGTTGGGGGGTCCCCCAGGCGGCGTTGGGGGGCGCGGCCGATGAGCGGGCGGGGGCGGACCGCCGAGGGTGGGCGGGACACCCCGCGTCCCGGAGGACCCCGTGCCCGCCAACCTGCTCGTCGAGCGACCGACCACCGAACCCGCCGAGGCGCCGCCCGCCGCCCGCCCGGCCCGTGACCTGACGGTCGACCTGCTGCGGGCGATCGCCATCGTCGCCGTCGCCGTCGGCCACTGGCTCGTGGTGGTGCCCAGTTACGCCGACCACCGCTTCGACGGCGTCAACGCGCTCGAGACCGTGCCGGCGATGCGCCCGCTGACCTGGGTGTTCCAGGTGATGCCGCTCTTCTTCGTCGTCGGCGGCGTGGCCAACGCGGCGTCGTGGGCGGGTGCCCGCCGGCGCGGCGAGACGTACGCGACGTGGTTGCGAAGCCGGCTCGTCCGCCTGGTCCGCCCGGCCGCCTGGTTCTTCGCCGTCGCCGCCGGCCTGGCCGCCGCCCTCCGAGCCGCCGGGCTCACCGAGCAGGTCGTCGCTCCCGTGGCCTGGCTGGTCGTGGTGCCGGTGTGGTTCCTGTCGGTGTACGTGATGGTGGTGGCGATCGCCCCGCCGCTGTGGCGGCTGCACCGGCGCCACGGGACGCGGGTCGTCGTCGCCCTGACGGTCGCCGCGGTGGCGGTCGACGCGGTGCGCCTCGCCGGGTACGAGGCCGTCGGCTACCTCAACTTCCTGCTCGTCTTCGGCGTGGCCCAGCAGCTCGGCTTCGCCTGGTACGACGGGCGGCTGCTGCGCTTCCGGGACACCGCCTGGGCGCTCCTCGTCGGCGGCCTCGGCGCGCTGTGGCTGCTGACCCACGTCGGGCCGTACCCGGTGAGCCTCGTCGGCTACCCGGGCCCCGAGCTCGACAACAACGCGCCGCCGACGATCACGCTGATCGCCCTCGGCGTCGCCCAGACCGGGCTGGCGCTCGTCCTGCGTCCGTGGCTCCAGCGGGCGATGACCCTCCGGCCGGTGCAGGCGTTCACCCTCGCCCTCAACCGCAACGCGATGACCGTCCTCCTGTGGCACTTCACCGCACTGGTGCTCGTCGCCGTCGTCGCCCTACCGCTCGGCCTCGTGCCCGACCACGAGTGGGGGACGGCCGCGTGGTGGTGGACCCGCGTCG
>JAAYBP010000381.1 GCA_012730075.1 Acidimicrobiales bacterium
ACCGGAGTCATCGCCGAGCCCGGCCCGGTCGACACCGGCTGGTTCCTCCCGGCGGAGGGTTGGACGGTCACGTCGGTGCGGACCGACTGGCTCGACCGCGAGACGTCGGGCGGGACCTGCCCGTGCGCGACGTGGGTCGCGGCCCGTCCCGCCGACGGTGCGCTGGTGATCCTGACCGAGGTGACCGCACCGGTCGGCGAGGGTGACGACGGCATCGGGCTCATCGATCCGTACCTCGTCGACGAGCGCCGGCCCGACCCGATCGACGTCGGCGGGCGCGCCGGTCGCACCGTCGAGGGGAGCTTCGGGCCGGGGGCGCCCCTGACCCTCGTCGACGCCGGGGCCGTCGGCCCCGACGGAGCCGTCGGGCACTTCGCCCTGGTCCGGGGTCGCGGCGTGGAGCTCGACGATCTCGTCGCGACGCTCGACGCGTGGCTCGACGCCCGGGAGGCGGGCGACGCCCCGGCACCGGAAGCGCTGCCCCTGCCCGACGGCTTCGTGCGCACCCCGGTGCGGACCGCAGACGGAACGTTCGGCCACGCCGTGGTCGTCCGGGCCCGGGAGGACGCCACCGGCCGCGAGGTCGAGCACCGGATGTCGCCGGCGGGGATCTGGGACACCGACCTGCTGCTGTCGGCCGACGTCGTCGCCGCCGACGACGGCACCGTCACCGCGGTGCTCGGTGAGCGGGACGCCGTGACCGCCATCCGGGTCGGCGGCGACGCCGACGTGGTCGTGGGCGACCCCTTCTTCGGCGACGAGATCGACGAGCTCGACTCCGAGGCGGCCCGCGCCCACCTCGACGGCCTCCGCGAGGTCCCGACCGCCGGGTGGCGGGCGGCGGTCGAGGGCGCGGGCGACGTCGACCCGGACGTCCTCTCCGGCCCGTCGCTGTACGAGGCCCCCCTCTCCGACGGCTGACCCCTGCCGGAGGACCGGATGGAGGACCGGATGGCGCCTGGCGCCATCCGGTCCTTCGGGTCAGAGGGAGAGGTCGCCGGCGGCGGTGCGGTGGGCGACGACGCCGACGGGCTCGTCCTCGACGATGAGGTCGATCACGTCGGCGGCGGTGCTGGTCGACCACGTGCGTTCGCCGTCGGGGGTGCGCCCGGCGACGAACGCCTTCTCCGCGTTCCCCTCGCGGTCGTACATCGCCGTCGCCCCCTCGATGCGCACGTCGCCCTCGAAGTCGGGTGCGAGGTCGACCGACCCGACGGCGTCGACCTCGGCCTGGCAGTCGCGCCGCTCGAAGCGACCGCCCGGCGGCGGGGTCGTCGAGTACACGCCGAAGGCGTGCTTCGTGAGGTAGCCGCCGTTGGCGGTGACGAGCCCGACGGCACCGGCGTCGTCGCGGAGCCGCCCGGCCATGGTGGCGATCGAGTGGGTCACGTAGTCGTTCCACGGGCCGCCGGCGAAGCTCAGCCCGCCGGTGACGGTGAGCTCGCGGTCGAACCCGAGGCCGAGCTCGGCGGCCGCGACCTGCACGGCGGACGGGAAGCAGCTGTACACGTCGACGTGGGCGAGGTCGTCGACCCCGACGCCCGCGAGCGACAG
>JAAYBP010000382.1 GCA_012730075.1 Acidimicrobiales bacterium
ACGCAGTTCGTGCCGGGTCACGTGCACCTCAAGGACCTCGGTGGGATCGTCGCCGACGCGGTGGCCGAGGCGGGCGGGGTCGCACGCGAGTTCCACACCATCGCCGTCGACGACGGCATCGCGATGGGCCACGGCGGGATGCTCTACTCGCTGCCGAGCCGCGAGGTGATCAGCGACGCCGTCGAGTACATGGTCAACGCCCACTGCGCCGACGCGCTGGTGTGCATCTCGAACTGCGACAAGATCACACCGGGCATGCTCAACGCCGCCCTCCGGCTGAACGTGCCCACGGTGTTCGTGTCGGGCGGGCCCATGGAGGCCGGCAAGGCGGTGGTGGTCGACGGCGTCGTGCGGGCCCCGACCGACCTGATCACCGCCATCTCGGCGTCGGCCAACGACCTCGTCACCGACGAGGGGCTCGACGAGGTCGAACGGTCCGCCTGCCCCACCTGCGGGTCCTGCTCGGGGATGTTCACCGCCAACTCGATGAACTGCCTCACCGAGGCGTTGGGCCTGTCGCTGCCCGGCAACGGCTCGACCCTCGCCACCCACGCCGCCCGCCGCGACCTGTTCACCGGGGCCGGTCGGCTCGTCGTCGACATCGCCCGGCGCTACTACGAGGACGACGACGAGTCGGTGCTGCCGCGGCAGGTCGCGAGCCGCGAGGCGTTCGAGAACGCCATGGCGCTCGACATGGCGATGGGTGGCTCGACGAACACCGTGCTCCACATCCTCGCCGCCGCCCACGAGGCCGAGCTCGACTTCACCCTCGACGACATCGACGCGGTGAGCCGTCGGGTGCCGTGCCTCGCCAAGGTCTCGCCCAACAGCGACTTCCACATGGAGGACGTCCACCGCGCCGGCGGCATCCCCGCCATCCTCGGCGAGCTAGACCGCGGCGGCCTGCTGAACCGGGGCGTCCATGCGGTGCACAGCCCGACGCTCGACGAGTGGCTCGCCCGGTGGGACGTCCGCGGTCCCGACCCCGCCCCGGAGGCGGTCGAGCTGTTCCACGCCGCTCCGGGGGGCGTCCGCACCACCGAGCCGTTCTCCACCACCAACCGGTGGCGCCGACTCGACACCGACGCCGCCAGCGGTTGCATCCGCGACCTCGCGCACGCCCACACCGTCGACGGCGGCCTGTGCGTCCTGCGCGGCAACCTCGCCGTCGACGGGGCGGTCATCAAGTCGGCCGGCATCGACGAGTCGCTGTGGATCTTCCGCGGTCCGGCCCGCGTCGTCGAGAGCCAGGAGGAGGCCGTGCGCGTGATCCTCGACGGCGTGATCCAGCCCGGCGAGGTGCTCGTGGTCCGCTACGAGGGGCCCGCCGGTGGTCCGGGCATGCAGGAGATGCTGTATCCGACCGCGTTCCTGAAGGGATCGGGCCTCGGCCAGCAGTGCGCGCTCGTCACCGACGGCCGGTTCTCGGGTGGGTCGTCGGGCCTGTCGATCGGTCACGTGTCGCCGGAGGCGGCGGCCGGCGGTGTCATCGGGCTCGTCGAGGACGGCGACGTCATCGAGATCGACGTGCACGGTCGTCGCCTGCACCTCGACGTCGCCGACGACGTCCTCGAGGAGCGCCGCCGCAAGGTGGAGGCGTCCGAGCGGCCGTGGCAGCCGGTCGAGCGCGATCGAACCGTCACCGCCGCCCTGCGCGCCTACGCCCGTCTGGCCAGCTCGGCCGACCGCGGCGCCGTCCGCGACCTCGCCCGACTCGACTGACACTCCGGCCCGCCCGGTTCGTGGGGCGGGTCATGCAGCGACGAGTCGACGGGGCGGGGCGGGGTCCGGTCCCCGAGGTCGCGTCGCTGCTCCCGTGGGACATCTACTCTCGCCCCCCGGAGGGGACCGCCGACCCGGCGGACGTCGGACACGAGGAGTGGGTGCACGATGATGTCGAACGTGGTCCTGGCGGCCGGGGGCGGGGTCGACGAGTTCACCGTCGCGTGGGTGTTCCTCGACGTCGTCATCATCGTCGTCGTCGCCCGCCTGGTGGGGGCGCTGTTCCGCCGCATCGGCCAACCGCCGGTCGTCGGCGAGATCCTGGCCGGCCTCCTGCTCGGTCCCCTCGTGCTGGGCTCGGGCACCGTCACCGACCTGCTCGGCCTCGACGAGCCGCTGAGCGACATCATGTTCCCGGCCGAGGCCCGTCCGTTCCTGAAGGTGCTGGCCGAGCTGGGCCTCGTGATCTTCATGTTCGTCGTCGGCCTCGAGCTCGACATGAAGCTGATCAAGGGCAAGGAGCGCATCGCCGCGGGCGTCTCGATCACGTCGGTGCTGTTGCCGTTCACGCTCGGCATCGGACTCGCGGCGATCCTGAAGGGCACCTACCTGCCCGACGGCATCGACTTCCTGCCCTTCGCCCTCTTCATCGGCGCGTCGATGTCGGTCACCGCCTTCCCCGTGCTCGCCCGCATCCTCACCGAGCGACGCATGCAGGGCACCCAGGTCGGCGCGCTCACCCTCGCGTGCGCGGCGATCGACGACATCCTGGCCTGGTCGCTGCTCGCCCTGGTGGTCGCCGTGGTCGAGGCCAGCACCGGGGGTGGCGACGCCAACCCGGCGCTCGAGCTGGCCCGGGTGATGGGTCTGACCATGGTGTTCGGCCTGTTCCTGTCGGTGGCCATCAAGCCGGTGCTGGCCCGCATGAACGAGCGCTACCGGCAGCTCGGGCACCTCAGTCCGGACCTGCTCGCCGCGGTGCTGGTGCTGCTGCTGCTGTCGTCGTGGTGCACCGCCCACATCGGCATCCACTCGATCTTCGGTGCGTTCATGCTCGGTGTCGTGTTCCCCCGCGACGGAGCCGAGGCGTTCACCCACGCCCTGCTCGAACGCATCGAGAGCCTCGCCGTCGTGCTCCTGCTGCCGCTGTTCTTCATCGTCACCGGCCTCCAGGCGACGATCGGTCAGGTGTCGCCCGGCGAGTTCCTCCTCGTGCTGCTCGCCATCGTCGCCGTGGCGTGCGCCGGCAAGTTCTTCGGTGCCGCCCTGGCCGGGCGGGTGCAGGGCATGTCGTGGCGCCGCGCCATGGCCATCGGCACGCTGATGAACACCCGGGGCCTCACCGAGCTGGTGCTGCTCTCGATCGGGCGCGACAAGGGCGTCCTCGACGACACCCTCTTCACCGCCCTGGTGCTGATGGCGATCATCACGACGATCATGACGTCGCCGCTGCTGCGGCGGATCTACCCCGACCGCATGATCGAGCACGACATCGCCGAGGCCGAGCGGGCCGCCCTCGGCGACGCCATCTCGTTCCGGATCCTCGTCGCGGTCGCCGACCCCCAGCAGGCCGCGCCGGTCGTCGACGTCGCCTGCCGCATCGCCCTCGCCCAGCAGCCCGCCGAGGTGGTGATCACCCACTTCGAGGAGCAGCCCGAGGACAGCGGGCGCGAGCTGTCGAGCTTCCTCGACGCGATCGCGTCCGAGTTGGAGTCGGTGCACGCCCTGGAGGAGACGGTCCGCCAGCGGGGACTGTCGGCCACCGCCTTCTCGCAGCGCACCACCGACCTCGTCGTCGACATCGCCGCGCAGGCCCGACGGCAGGGGGCGCGCATGGTGCTCGTGGGTGACCGCCGCGACGACCCGCGCTGGGCCGAGACCGTCGCCGCCCTCGTCGCCGACGGCCCCGCCGACGTCGGCGTGGTGGTCGTACCGCTGCCCCGGGCCGACGCCGCCGTGCCGGACGGTCCGCCGGTCGTCGAGGCGGGCGAGGGACCCGCCGGGCTGGCCGCGCTCGAGTACGGGGTCCGCCTCGCCCTGCCCACGTCCTCGGGTCCGACGATCGCCGGGATCGGCAACGCCGGACGGGGCGCCCGCCGCTTCGAGGCGGTGGCCGAGCGTCTGGCCGGCGCCGGGTGGCCGACGGTGGCCGACGCCCCCGCGCTCGACACCCCCGACGGTGTGGTCGCGGCGGCGGGGGCGGTCGCCGTGGTGCGGCCCTTCGCCGACCCGACCGGGCTGCAGCCGGTCGAGCGAGCCCGCCCCGACGCCGAGCGCTTCGGCTGCCCGATCCTGCTCGTCGCCCCGGACCCCAACCAGCTCGAGCGCACCGGCCTCGACGCCCTCCTCGACGAGGCCCTGGCCGAGCCCCGCGACGTCGAGCCCACCGCCTGATCCCTCCCGGCTCGACCCGCCCACCCGATCCGCGGCCGGCGAGCCGGCCCGGTTCTGCGCGCTGAGTGGCCCGGAGGGCGGGGTCAGCGGACGAGGCTGGACTCGAAGACCGCGGAGCGGCGGCCGAGGGCGACCCGCATCCCCGGGGTGAGCATCACCGACTGTCCCTCGGGGATCGCGATCCACTGCTGGGCGTGCTCGTCCCACACGAACGAGCCGTTGGTGCCCGACAGGTTGACCAGGTGCACGTCCCAGTCGACCAGCCGGAGCTCGGCGTGGGCCCGGGAGATCGAGCGCTCGGGGTCGTCGACCGGGAGGGGTAGGGCCAGGCCCTGCTGCACCAGTTCGCTGACCTCGGGCTGGCGGCCGACCACGTAATCGGTCGACAGCGAGAAGGTCGACCCGTCCTCGAACACCATCACCCCGAGCGGCGGCCGTGGGCCGTTCGTGAGGATCTGCGTGTTCTGCACCATCGAGATCCCGCACGACGAGCAGAACCGCGACCGGGGGTCGTTGAAGTGGCCCCGGGAGCACACGACCCCCTGCACCATCACCTCGGAGGTGACCTGGTCGGCCTGGCGCACCTCGCTGGGCTCCGGCTCGAGCGGGAGGGCGTCGCGCTCGTCGATCTCGTCGGAGTCGAGGGCGCCGAGGAGCTGCGACGTGAACCCCGAGGGAGGTGCGAAGGCCGACTCGGGGGTGGGCGTCGACGGTGGTGACGCCGGCACCTCGGCCGAGATCTCCTCCGCGGGCGGCGGCACGATGCCGGCGACGAAGGCGTCGTCGCCGGCGGGCGTGGCCCCCGCGTCGGCCGGCCCGGGGGCGGTCGACATCCCGCCGTCGTCGGCCATCGACCCGCCGATCCCGGAATCGGCCATCGCCCCACCGCTGCCGGCCATCGACTCCATGTCGGCGTCGGCCCCGGCCTCGGAGGTGGCCGGTGGCTCGTCGGCGACCGGCAGGGCCTCGAAGTCGCGCACGTTGCCCTCGAGGGCGCCGGCGCCCACGACCGGGAGGTCGTCGAGCCCCGGTGGCCCCGACGGCGGCCCGACCATCGTCGGCGGGTCGACCATCGGCGGGTCGGTCGGGGGAGGGCCGGCCGCGACACCGGCGGCCGACGCCCCCCAGAAGACGTCGCGTCCGTCGTCGGCGGCGCCCTCCGCC
>JAAYBP010000050.1 GCA_012730075.1 Acidimicrobiales bacterium
GCCGGTCGAGGGCCCGGCCGAGGATCCCGAGGAGGTGCCGTCCACCACCGTCGCCCCGGAGGAGCCGACCGGGCCCGACACGCCCACCGATCCCGGCGTGCCGTTCGGCGGCGACCCGGTCCCCTGCGACGAGGTCCTGTACCCGAACGGGCCGTCGACGCCCGCCGGCACGCTGATCGCCGCCTTCCCGGCCACCGGTGCCGTCGAGCCGACCCGGACCACCGAGATCGTCGGCGTCGGCGACCAGGTCCACCTGACCCTCGACGCCGCCTACGTGTCGACGCCGCTGTGGGACAGCGAGGAGCCCGTCACCGGGGTCCACCGCTTCGAGCTCGACACCCTTCAGGCCACCGGCTCGGGTCGGGTGCCGGGCGTGATGCTCGACCAGTTCTCGATGTCCGAGCGCGACGGGTACCTGCGGGTCGCGGTCACGACCGGCACCGACTGGGGCATGCCCTTCGTCGACGTCGCGCCGGTCGAGGGCCCGACCGTGGCCGACGAGCCGGCGTCGGTCGACGCGGCCTCGACGGTCGGGACGGGACGGAACGAGGTGGTCGTGCTCGACACCGACGGCGCCCTCGACGTGGTCGGCCGCACCGAGCGCTTCGGCAAGCCCGGCGAGTCGATCCGCGGCGTGCGCTTCGTCGGCGACACCGCCTACGCGGTGACGTTCCTGGAGACCGATCCCTTCTACGTGATCGACGTGGCCGATCCGACGGCGCCGACGGTCGTGGGAGAGGTCGAGCTGCCCGGCTTCAGCTCCTACCTCCACCCGATCGACGACGACCGGGTGGTGGGCTTCGGTCCCGACGGTTCCGGCTCGGTGGCCGCCAAGCTGTTCGACGTCTCGGACCCGGCCGCCCCGCGGGTGGCCGACGAGCTGGCCCTCGGATCGGACTCGCCCGTCGCGTGGGACCACCACGCCTTCGTCGCCCGCGACGACGGCTTCGCGGTGCCGACCCTCGACTACTCCGAGGCGTACCCGGAGGAGTGCGGGCCCGCCGAGCAGGACGCCGCCCGCCAGGAGGAGGAGCGCCTGTGGCAGGAGGTGCAGGGCCTCGAGGACGCGGGCCGATCCCAGGAGGCCGCCGCCGTGTACGAGCAGATCGACGAGATGTACGGCGAGGGCTCCTGCCTGCATCCCGAGTACCGCACCGAGGCCGGGGTGGCCGTGGTCGCCGTCGAGGGGTACCGCCTGGTCGAGGTCGAGCACCCCACCACCTCGGGCCTCGACTCCCTCCAGCGGGCGATCGCGGCCGGCGACGGCTGGGCGTTGCTCGGCTCCGGGGAGATCGTCGTGCTCGACGGCTCCGGCGCCGTCGCCCACCGCATCACCGTCCGCTGACGGACCGGATGGTGCCAGGCGCCGACCCGTCCTCGATCACGGTTCGACCAGGGCTCCGAGGCGGCGCAGGTTGCCCTTCCAGATGCGGCGGAGGATGCGGTCGCCGACCAGCCCCCCGATCCGGCCGCCTAGCCACCCGGGGTAGGTGAGGCGCTCGTCCCACGTGAACCGGGTACGCCCCCGGCGGGCCCGCCTCAGGGTCAGCTCACCGGTGCCCGTCACGACCCCGACGTGGCGGACGCCGATGCGGCGGCCCGGGTCCCACCGGACGATCTCCATCCGGTCGGTCAGGCGGATCGGACCGACCCGGGTGATGCAGTCGAACGTGGTGCCGACGCCCCGGTGCGATGCGGACGTGAAGTGGATCGACTCGGCGTCGGCCATCCACCGGACGTGCCGCTCGAGCTGCTCGACCTCGGCCCACACCCGATCGGGCGGGGCGGCGAAGGTGGCCGACACCCGGATGCGTCCCATCAGGTACCGGATCCGTCGTCGGCGCGGTACCACGACACGTGCTGGGCGGCCTCGTCGTCGAAGGGGGCTCCGTCCCAGTCCGCCCACCGGTGGTCGAGGCGCAGCCCGGCGTCGGCCAGCAGCCGGTCGAGCGCGTCGGGGGCCAGGTACCGGACGTGGCACGGGCGGAGGCGGATGCCGTCGGGGCGGATGTCGACGAAGGAGCTCCACAGCTCGCCGGTGGCCGGCTCGTGGCGGTCTACGTAGAGGAGCACCCGGTCGGCCTCGATGCGGCGGACCTCGATCGTCGAGCGCGCCGGAGGCTCCGTGGCGTCGGAGGGGACGGAAGGCGTGGTGGGCGTGGCGGCCTCGGAGCCCGCCGGCCCGGCCGAGGGGACGAACGCCTCGACCACGAAGCGGCCGCCCGGGGCGAGGACGGCCGCCACCGCGGCGGCGCACGCCCGCTGCGCGGCTCCGGTCGTCAGGTTGAAGAACGTGTTGCGGGCGACCAGTACGACGTCGAAGGGACCGTCGGGGAGAGGTCCGGCCATGTCGCCCACCACCCGCGTCACCGCCCCGCCTCCGGGCTTGGCCGCCAGCCGGTCGAGCATCGCCGTCGACGCGTCGAGGGCGACCACCTCGACGCCGGCGGCCGCGAGGGGGAGTGCGAGCCGGCCGGTCCCGGCACCGAGCTCGAGCACGCGGGGCGGTGGCCCCGCGCGGCGGTCACCTCCCGGCGTCGGCCCGCCGCCGGTGCCGCTCGCCCGGGTGGGGCCGCGGGACCGGGCCGGACCGTGCGGGTCGTCCGACCGGGCCGTAGCGACGGCCTCGGCCGCCGCGAGCACGGCGGCGACCGTCGTCGCGGTGGTGTCGTCGTCTCCGTACCAGGCGTCGTACACGTCGGCGAAGCGGTCGCCGTAGGTCGAGGCGTCGTAACCCTCCATCGGGCGCAGCCTCGCGCGGTCGCGAGGCCACCTTCGGGGTCGGCCGCCTCGCGCCCCGGCGCCGAGCGTCCCGACCCGACCTCGGGCCTCCTCGGGCCACGGCGCTGCGCGGCAGGGCCGATCCTCCCGTCGGTTTCGCCGCCTCCCACCGGTTCGCGTCGGGACCGGACGGGACGTCGGTGGGTACCGTGGCCCGGTGACGCCCACCGAGCCGGTCGCCTACCTCGACCACGCCGCCAGCACGCCGATGCGGCCCGAGGCGGTCGAGGCGATGCTGCCGTTCCTCGCCGGGCACCACGGCAACCCGTCCGGTTCCCATGCGGCCGCCCGGGTGGCCCGCCGCGCCGTCGACGACGCCCGCGACGCGGTCGCCGCCCTGCTCGGCGCCGCGCCCGGCGAGGTCGTGTTCACCTCCGGGGGCACCGAGGCCGACGTCACCGCCCTGTCCGGGGTGGCCGCCGCGTCGGCCGACCGACCGGGGGCGCCGCCCGCGCCGGTCGTCGTCGGTGCGATCGAGCACGCGGCCGTGCGCGACACCGCCCGCGCGCTGGGAGCCGCCGGACACCCGCTCCACGTCCTGCCCGTCGACCGGCGGGGCCGCGTCGACCCCGCCGCCCTCTCCGGGGCGCTCACCGGAGCGGCGACGGGGGGAACCGGCGCCGCCCCCGCCGTCGTGTCGATCGCCCTCGCCAACAACGAGGTCGGAACGATCCAGCCCCTCGACGACCTCGCCGAGGTGCTCGTCCGCGTCGCGCCCGACGCCGTCCTGCACACCGACGCCGTGCAGGCGGCGGCCTGGCTCGACGTGGCCACCCTCGCCGCCCCCGCCGCGCTCGTCTCCGCCAGCGCCCACAAGCTCGGCGGGCCCAAGGGCGTCGGCGCGCTCGTCGTGCGGGCCGGAACGCCGTTCGCGCCCCTCCTGCACGGAGGGGGTCAGGAGCGCGGCCGCCGCAGCGGCACCCCCAACGTCGCCGGCATCGTCGCCTTCGGCGCGGCCGCCGCGATCGCGGTGGCCGAGCGCGACGAGCGCGCGGTGCGTGTCGCCGCGCTCCGCGACCGACTCGCCGACGGGCTGCTCACCGCCCTCGTCGCCCGGGCCCCGGGCACCGTCGAGACGGTCGTCCACCCGGGGGAGGGGAGGGCGCACGTCCTGCCCGGCCACCTCCACCTGTGCATCCCGGGGGCGGCCGCCGAGGAGGTGCTGTTCCTGCTCGACACGGCGGGGGTGGCGGCGTCGGCCGCGTCGTCGTGCTCGTCCGGCGCGGCGAAGCCCTCCGCCGTCCTCGCCGGTCTCGGTGTCCCCGATGCCCTCGCCTCCGGCTCGCTGCGCCTGACGCTCGGGTGGTCGACCACCGACGCCGAGGTCGACCACGCGCTCGCCGTCGTGGCCGACGCGGTGGCGCGCGCCGTCACGCCGATCGAGGTGGAGCCGGCCCGGTGAGGGTGCTGGTCGCCATGTCCGGCGGGGTCGACTCCGCCGTCGCCGCCGCCCGTCTGGTGCGCGCCGGCCACGACGTCGTCGGGGCGACCCTCAAGCTGTGGGGCGGCGAGTCCGACTCCGGCTGCTGCTCGGTCGCCGACGTCGACGACGCCCGCCGGGTCGCCGACCGTCTCGGCGTCGATCACCACACCTTCGCCTACTCCGACGAGTTCGACCGCCACGTCGTGGGCCCCTACGTCGACGCCCACCGGGCGGGGGTAACGCCCAACCCGTGCGTCGAGTGCAACCGCCACCTGAAGTTCGGGGCGCTCCTCGAACGGGCCGACCGGCTCGGATTCGACACCGTCGCCACCGGCCACCACGCCCGGATCGTCGCCGGGCCCGATGGGGTCCGCCGGGTCGCCAGGGGGGCCGACGTCGCCAAGGATCAGTCCTACGTGCTCGCCGGTCTCACCTCCGAGCGGCTCGACCGGGTGCGGTTCCCGATCGGCGACAGCCCGAAGGACGACGTGCGCCGCGAGGCCGCCGCCCTGGGTCTCCGGGTGGCCGCCAAGGCCGACAGCCAGGACGTCTGCTTCATCACGCGGGCCGACGGCCGGGCCCGCTTCCTCGCACGGCGGTTGCCGCTGACGGCCGGCGTCGTCGTCGACGGCGGCGGGCGACCGGTCGGACGGGTACCCGCGGTCGAGACGGTGACGATCGGCCAGCGCCGGGGACTCGGCCTCGCCGGTGGTGCGGAGCCCCGCTACGTGGTCGCCACCGATCCCGCGACGGCCACCGTCACCGTGGGCACCGAGGCCGACCTGCGCGTCGCTCGCCAGCCGCTGGCCGACCTCGGCTGGGCCGCGGGGCCGGTCGACGGGCCGCTCGACTGGCAGGTGAGCGCCCACGGCGCCGTCCGCCGCGGCGCGTGGGACGGCGGTGCCGTCGCGTGGGAACGGCCCGAGCGGCGGGTCGCGCCCGGACAGGTCGTCGTCGCCTACTCGGGCGATGTAGTCGTCGGCTGGGGCACCGCTGCGCCGGTCCAGGACGTCCGCACCGATCAGGCCATCGAGCCCCATCCCCTCGGCGCCTGACCCGTCCCGTCCCCCCGCCGAAACCACACGAGGTGCCAGGCACCTCGTGTGGTTTGGCACCTCGTGTGGTCTTCAGGGGTGGACGAGCTGGGCCGCCCGGCTGGCGATCCCGGCGGTGCGGCGGTGCTCGCGGATCATGTTCTGGTCCATGCCGTTGGTCAGGTACACGAAGCTGAGCCCGGTGTCGGGGTCGGCGAACGCGATCTGACCGCCCGCACCGTTGTGACCGAACGTGCGGGGCGAGGCGGTGTGGCCCATGCCCCGGCGCGCGCCCATGCCGTCGTCGCCGCGCACGACCAGCCCGCCGCGGGTGCGGTTGGCGGGCACGCCGAACATGTCGGGCAGTTGGTTGCGGACCGTGGCGGTGGCGTCGACCAGTGCGGCCGGGTCCCACAGGCCCTCGGGGTCGTGCAGGAACGCCTGGTACAGCAGGGCGAGGTCGCGGGCCCGCACGACGCCGCCCCCGCCGGGCACGCCGACGGCGCGGGCGTCGGGGTCGTTGAGGGTCAGGAGCGCGGCGGCGCTCACGTCGGCCGGGATCAGCGTCGAGAGGTCGAGCCGCATGCCGAACGCCTCCTCGACCTCGTCCTCGGTGGGCAGGTCGCCGACGTTGACGGCGTCGACGATGCCGTCCTGCTCGTCGTGCGGGATCGCCAGCAGCCGCGGGAGGCCGAGCGGGTCGGTGATGCGCTGCTGGAGGGCGTCGGCGTAGGGCTGGCCGGTGACCTCCTCGACGATGTCGGCGACGACCCAGTGCGCCGCGGTCGGGTGGTACATGAACGTCTCGCCCGGCGTCAGCGTGAGCCGCCAGCGGGAGAAGGCGGCGTGGCGGCTCTCGCGGGTCTCCCAGGTGCCGGGGCCCAGCGGGGCGTACGGGAAGCCGCCGACGTGCATCAGCACCTGCTCGACGGTGACCGCCTCCTTGCCGTTGGTGCCGAAGGCGGGGACGTACTCGACGACCGGGGCCTCGAGGTCGATCGCCCCCTCACCGACGAGCTGCCACACGACCGAGCCGATGATCGCCTTGGTGCAGGAGAACGGCACGTAGCGGCTGCCCGCGGGCGCGCCGTAGGTCTCCTCGAGGACGACCTCGCCGTCGAGCGCCACCGCCACCTGGGCCGAGGGCAGGAGGCCGTCGTCGACCTCGCGGCGGACGCGTTCGAGCAGGGCGGAGACCGAGGTGTCATCGAGCACGGCGCCACCGTGCCACCTGGCCGCGACGCTGTCGAGCGACCCCGAGCGGGCTCAGCCGTCGAGGTGCCGCCGCTCGACCTCGGCGAGCACGGCGGTGGCCCGCAGGGGCGTGAAGGCGACGACCTCGGCCTCGTGCGTCGTGACCTCTCCGCCCCGCTCCCGCACGCTGACCGGCAGCGGTTCCCGGAGGCCCATCTCCAGCGCCAGGCCGGGGGCACCGACGGTGAGGTCGAGCGCGCCCGAGTCGGCCCGCGCCGGGGCGATGCGCACGATCGTCGGCCGCGGGGCCATCACCGAATCGGGCCGGGCGACCGGGTCGTGGATCACCACGCCCGACGGGACGAAGACGATCCAGCGGCGGGCGAGCTGGTGCAGGGACCGGACGCCGAGGGCTGCGACGATCGCGCCGGCCGCCAGCGACGCGGCCCCCGCCGCCCACTGGCGCGCCGCGAGGAGCAGCGGCCCGGTGACGACCGCGGCGGCGACGAGCAGCCACGTGCCCGCGCCGAGCGCGGCGAGCACCGGGGGGCACCGCAGCGAGAACCGCCGCTCGGTGCCGTAGGACGAGCCGTCGACGTGGGAGTCGACCGCCGCGGGGGCGAACACCGACGCGGCCGCGAGGGCACCGGCCACCACCGCGACGGCGCCGGTGGCGCTCGCCCCGTCGTCGCCCGCGAGGAGCGCGGCGGCCACCGCCACCGCGGCCGCCCCGGGACCGAGAACGCGCAGCACGGTGAGGCTGGTGGCCCGGGGTACGAGCGTGGCGACCAGGCCGACGCCCCAGCCGGTCCACGCGAGGAGGGCGACCGCGATCCGCACCGGTCCCGAACGGCCGTCGACGGCGGCCTCGACGACCGGCCCGACGGCGAGCGGCAGCACGACCCACAGCGCCCGCTGGATCCAGCGCGCGACGACGGAGGGATCGACGTCGCGCATGGCCCCGGAGATTTGCTCATCGGCGCCGGCGATCGCTACTCCTATGACAGCGCACGGTCGTTCACCGGCGGTCGTGCCGTAGATCCGACAGGGGAGCTCCATGCGGAGCGGCGACTCCAGCCACAGGCCGGCGACCATCCCGGACGACGGGGTGGCGGCCGACGTCCCCGTTCCGCTCGGTACCGCCACCGGCATCGGCAGCCTGCCCCACGGCGACCCCGCCACGGCCGTCGCGTGGGTCCTCGACGTCACCCCGGAGCTGCCCGCCGCGCCGTCGCTCCCACGCCACGATCCCCGCGAGGCGATGATCCCCCAGGCGGCGTGGGGCATCGCCGGGATCACGGTCGCCCCGGACGGCTCGCTCTCGGTCGACGCCTCCGCCCTCGACCCCGACGCCCCGATCGCCGCCGACGCCCTGGCCGGACCGGCCTTCACGACGTTCCGCGAGTTCACGGCCGCGATCACCGGGCGCACCGCCCCGGTGAAGGTGCAGGTGACCGGGCCGGTCACGCTCACCGCGGCCCTGGTCGACGCCGGGGTCGACGCCGCCCTGGCCCGTCGCATCGCCGGCCCCGCGGTCCGGGCCCGGGCCGCTGCGCTGGTCGACGCGGTCGCCGAGGTCGCGCCCGCCGCCCCGCTGATCGCGTTCGTCGACGAGCCGTCGCTCGTGGGTGGCCCACCCGAGCGGCTCGGCCACCCCGAGGAGCTGGTCGATCTCGTCTCCGGTGCCCTCGCCGCCCTCGAGCCGCGCGCCACGACCGGCCTGCACTGCTGCGGTCCCACCGACTGGCGCGTGGTGCTCGACGCCGGCCCCCGGATCCTCTCGGCGCCGGTCGGAGCCGATCTGGAGCTCGGGGCCGGTGCCCTCACCGCCTTCCTCGACCGCGGCGGCTGGATCGCCTGGGGAGCCGTCCCCACCGACCGACCCCTGGGGGACACCGCCTCGCGGTGCTGGCGCGACCTGTCCGCCCAGTGGTGCGCCCTGGTGCGGTCGGGGTGCGACCCGGTGCTGATACGCCAGCAGGCGCTGGTCACGCCGGTGTGCGGCCTGGCCCTGCACGACCGGGACCAGATCGGACGGGTGATGTTCCACGCCCGCACGCTCGGAGCCCGGATCTACGAGCAGCTCGCCGGCGTGCGCCTCTCGGTCGGCGCCTGACGCGCCTCGGCGCGCCTCCGGTCGACCGTCCCGTCCGTAGCGGCGCGCGATCTCCGCCCGGGGTGGCGGGATCCCCGCGCCGGTTCGGCGAACCTCCGGGTTACAGGCGGCGGAGGGCGGCGGCCAGGCGCTTGAGCGTGCCGACCTTCTCGCTGGTGTCCTGCTCCGGCGCCTGGAAGGCGACGTCGAGGGCCTCGCGCCGGCGGAACTTGTTGCCGTCGCCGCCGTCGTCGTCGATGAACTGGGCGTACAGGTTCTCGAGCCAGGCGGCGTTGGGGTCGAGGTCCGGGTCGGTGGCGGCCGCCATCGTCTCGTCCTGGCGCTCGATGACCGCCGCGGTGGGGTTGTGGAAGCCGGTGATGCCGGCGAGGGCCGGGCTGTCGTCGTCGGCCTCGTCGATCTCGTGGCCGTCGATCTCGTGCCCGTCGATCTCGCGGTCGTCGATCTCGCGCTCGGCGACGACCGTGCGACGCGGGAGCAGCTCGTCGTCGGCCGCGGGGGCGCCCTCGGGCCCGACGGACACGCCGTTCAGGCTCGGCCCGAAGGACACGCCCGGCGAGTCGACCTCGTCGGCGGGCGGGTGGTCGAAGGGGTTGCCGCTGGTGAAGGCCTCCCAGGCGGCGTCGTCGGCCTCGGGCACGTCGGCGATGAGCTCGTCGGTGACCGGTGGCTCGGCGACCGGGGCCTCGGTGACCGGAGCGTCGCCGGAGGCGGCATCCTCGGCGGCGGCGATCCGCTCGGCGGCCGATGGCTCGTAGAGCGCGTCGTTCGGGCCGAACGGCTCGGGGACGACTTCGAGCAGGCCCGCCCGGGCGAGCCGGTTGACGACCTGGGCGGTCGAATAGCGGCCCCGGCCCATCGCGGTGGCCAGCTCGGTGACGGTGCGGGGCCCCGACAGCGAGGTGATCAGCTCCCAGTCCTCGCGCTGGAGCGTGACCTGGGCGGCACCGTCGGGAAGGGTGCGGGCCGGGCTGACCCAGGCCGAGATCGACGGGACGACGTCGGACATCTCGTCGACGTTGCGGACCCGCCGCCTGACCTCGTTGACGATCGCCTCGACGTTGAAGCCGCGATACGGACCGATCCAGTGCATGGTGTCGGGCTCGAAGTCGAACCGCCCGTCGCCCTCGCGGAAGAGGGTGATCAGCGGGTCGTAGATGACCGACAGCACGACCGAGGCCAACAGGTCGGGATCGATCGGGCCGTGCTCGATCAGGAGCTCGCCGACGCGGGGTTCGTCGCCGGCCAGCTCGACGGCGCGGGTCCACGCGTCGGCGCTCAGGCGTCCGGGCCGGACCAGGGCGGAGGCCAGGGCGTCGTCGGTGTCGTCGCCCCGGGCGAAGTAGAGCTGACCCTCGTGGAGGTACGCGGTACAGCCGGCGCTACCGGTGAAGCGCACCGCGCCGGTGCGTCCGGTCGAGGACAGCACGCGCAGGGCTCCCGCCGGGGAGTAGTCGTCGAGGGAGCCGTTCATCGCCATGTGATCAGAATCCGGTCCTGGGACGTGAGGAGAGCACCGATGGTGGAGGTATCGGCCCGCCGGCCCCGGCCTTGAGGGGTAGGCCGAACGGACCGGGCCGTGGGGCCCACCAGACTGCCAGAACGGCGGACCCTTTACCACCGGGCGGTGGGCCGACGGTGGATCCCCAGGTCACCGTCGGCGAGGGGTCCACCGCACCGCGAGGTCGGTCGTGCCCGGCCCTGGTCGGGCGTCCTTATGCTCCCAGGGGTGGACGGCACCGACGGCCCCGACGACCCCGCGGCTCGCGCCGCCGCCCTGCGGGACGAGATCGCCGACCACGACGAGCGCTACCACGGGCACGACGCACCGACGATCAGCGACGCCGACTACGACGCGCTCGTCCGTGAGCTGCGGGCGATCGAGGAGGCCCACCCCGAGCTGGTGACGCCCGACTCGCCCACCCAGCGGGTCGGCGCTCCGGTGAGCACGCTGTTCGCGCCGGTGCGACACCGCCAGCCGATGACGTCGCTCGACAACGCGTTCGACGCGGACAGCCTCGCCGCGTGGGGCGACCGGCTGGAGAAGCGGCTCGGCACCGCGCCGGGCACCGCGGTCGACTACGCCTGCGAGCTCAAGATCGACGGGGTCGCCATCTCGATCGTCTACGAGGACGGACGTCTCGTGCAGGCCGCGACCCGGGGCGACGGGCGGGTCGGCGAGGACGTGACCGCCAACGTCCTCACGATCGCCGCCGTCCCGCACCGCCTGCCGGCGGGCGCGCCGCGGGTGCTGGAGGTCCGGGGCGAGGTCTACATGTCGCGGTCCGCGTTCGCCCGCCTCCAGGCCCACCAGGAGGGCGTCAACCGCGAGCGGCTCGCCGGCGGGCGCAAACCGCAGCCGGTCGCGGTCAACCCCCGCAACGCCGCCGCCGGGTCGCTCCGCCAGAAGGACGCCGGCGTCACCGCCCAGCGGGAGCTGTCGATGTGGTGCTACCAGATGGGCGAGGTCGACGGCGGGCCCCGCTTCGGTCGACATCGCGAGACGCTCGACTACCTCGCCGAGGCCGGGCTCCCGGTCAACCCCGAGGTCCGGGTGCTGCCCACCCTCGACGAGGTTCTCGCCTACTGCCGCCACTGGGAGGCCGACCGCGGCCGGCTCGACTACGACATCGACGGCGCCGTCGTGAAGCTCGACGACCTGGCCCGCCGGGACGAGGTCGGCTTCACGTCGAGGGCGCCGCGGTGGGCGATCGCCTACAAGTTCCCGCCCGAGGAGCGCACCACCCGGCTGCTCGGCATCGACGTGTCGGTCGGCCGCACCGGACGCACCACGCCGTACGCCCAGCTCGAGCCGGTGTTCGTCGGCGGCGCCACCGTCAGCCAGGCGACGCTCCACAACGAGGACCAGGTGGCGGCCAAGGACGTGCGTCCCGGCGACGTGGTCGTGGTCCGGCGGGCGGGCGACGTCATACCCGAGGTCGTCGGCCCGGTGCTGCCGCGCGACGACCCCGATCGACCCCGGTGGACTTTTCCCACCAGCTGCCCGTGCCCGCGGGGATCGACCCTCGTCCGGCCGGAGGGCGAGAGCGACACCCGCTGCGTCGACCCGGAGTGTCCGTTCCAGCGCTCGAGCTCGATCGAGCACTTCGCCGGGCGGGGGGCGATGGACGTCGAGGGCTTCGGCGAGCAGCGGGTGCGGCTGTTCCTCGACCTCGGGCTACTCGCGGACGTGGCCGACCTCTACGACGTCGACTGGGCCCGCCTCGACGCGATCCGCACCACGGTCGGCACATGGGCCACCGCCGCCCTGGACGCGGCACGCGAACGCACCGGGGACGCCAAGGCCCGCGCCGCCGTGATCGACGAGGGCGACGTGGTCGCGACCGTCCCCGACGACGCCGACGACGTGCTCGGTGCCGAGCTGGTCGTCGAGCTGACGGCCGACGTCGCCCGCTTCCGGTCCACCGCCGACACGGTCCGCGGCCTCGGTCCCGAGGCGGTGGCCAAGCTGCAGGCGGCGATCGACGCCAGCCGGGAGCGACCGCTGCCGAAGCTGCTCGTCGGGCTGAACATCCGCCACCTCGGGCCCGCGGGCGCCGAGGCCCTGGCCGAGGCCCTCGGGCACCTCGACGCGATCGAGGCGGCGACGGCCGAGCAGATGGCCGCGGTCGAGGGGGTCGGCCCGACGATCGCGGCGTCGGTGCGCGCCTGGTTCGATGACGAGGCCCACCGCGACCTGGTCGCCCGCCTGCGGGGCGCCGGGGTCAACGTCGAGGGCCCCGAGCGGCCCGACGTGGCCCCGGTGCTGGAGGGTCGGGCCGTGGTCGTCACCGGCACGCTCGACGGCTTCAGCCGCGACGAGGCCGCCGCCGCGATCAAGGCGCGGGGCGGCCGCAGCCCCGGGAGCGTGTCGAAGTCGACCTTCGCCGTGGTGGTCGGCGCCGACGCGGGCGCGTCGAAGCTGACCAAGGCCGAGGAGCTGGGCGTCCCCGTCATCGACGAGGCGGCCTTCGTCGCCCTCCTCGACTCCGGCGAGCTGCCGTAGCGGCCCCTTCGTCGCCGCTCAGAACACGCGGATCGTGTAGGTGACGGTGCGGGCGCTCGCCTCGCCGTCGCTGATCCGCCAGTAGCGCACCTGGATCTCGACCTCACCGGTGGCGAACTCGGTGATCGCCTTCCCCTCGCCGGGCCGGAACATCACGATGTACTTGTTGTTCGGCCGCGGCCCCTGATCGCGGAGGTTCGCCGGGAGCTGCTGGTACTCGGGACTGTCGGGATCGATCGCGCCGAGCATCTGCTCCTCGGGGATGGGCACCCCGTTGATCGTGAGCCGACCGTCGTAGCCGGGCTCGAGCTCGACGCCGATCTCGCTCTGGCGCAGCACCCGGCCGCCCGGGCTCGGCGTGTAGCGGACGATCGCGCTCTCGGTGTCGATGCCGCCGTCGGTGCCTCCGCCGGTCCTCACCGCCATGAACACGAGGAAGCCGGCGAAGCAGAGGGCGAGGAGGATCGCCAGCCGACGCCACGACAGGAGCGGCTGCGGGGGAGGGTCTCGGATCTCGCGGACCGGGTCGTCCATGACCCGCCCATCGTGTCAGTCACGGTCCCCGCCCCGGGCATCGGGCCGTCGCGGTGCCCCGGCCACCCGGGGGGCGCCCGGTACCCTCGACGAGCGTGGCGAACCCCGGCATGAGCGATCACCTCGGTCGGGTGCTCGGCGGCCGCTACCGGCTGGTGGCGCCGATCGGGCGGGGCGCGTCGGCGCAGGTGTTCCTCGCCGACGACGTGCGGCTAGAGCGGCGCGTCGCGGTGAAGGTGCTGCACGAGGCGTTGGCCGACGACCAGGAGTTCCTGCGCCGGTTCCGGGCCGAGGCGCAGGCGGCCGCCGCCCTCAACCACCCCCACGTCATGGCCGTCTACGACTGGGGCCACGACGACGGCGAGGTGCCCTGGATCGTCACCGAGTACCTGGGCGGCGGCAGCCTCCGGGCCCTGCTCGACCGGGGCATCCGGCTCACGCCGTCGCAGGCCCTCGTCGTCGGCCTCCAGGCGGCCCGCGGCCTCGACTACGCGCACCGGCGCGGCTTCGTCCACCGCGACGTGAAGCCCGCCAACCTGTTGTTCGACGACGAGGCGCGCCTGCGCATCGCCGACTTCGGCCTGGCCCGGGCCCTCGCCGAGGCGGCGTGGACCGAGCCGCAGGGCGCGGTGGTCGGCACCGCCCGCTACGCGTCGCCCGAGCAGGCCCAGGGCCTGTCGCTCACCGGGCGCGCCGACGTGTACTCCCTGGCCCTGGTCGTGGTGGAGGCGGTCACCGGCGAGGTGCCCTTCGCCACCGACACCACCCTCGGGACGCTGATGGCCCGCATCGGCAAGCCGTTCCCGCGCCCGGCGGAGCTCGGACCCCTCGCCGACGTGGTCGCCGCGGCCGGGGAGCCCGACCCCGACGACCGCCTCGACGCGCGTGGCTTCGCCGCCGCCCTGTCGTCGGTGGCCCCGTCGCTGCCCCGCCCGTCGCCGCTGCCGCTGTCCGGCGCGGTCGAGTACGACGTCGACGCCGCGGACCGCGACCCGACCACCCTGGCCGGTGGGCCCGGCGCGGCGGGTGGGGCGGCGATCGTCGGTGCCGCCGGAGCGGTCGACCTCGACGGACCGGGGGGCGACGACGGGCCCGTCGAGCCCGGGGTGCTCGGGGCCGACGACGGGGCGGACGATCCGACGGTGTTCGTCGCCGACGCCGGCGCGGACGATCCGACCGTGTTCGACGGCGACGACGGCGCGGACGATCCGACGGTGTTCGTCGCCGACGCCGGCGCGGAGACCGACGCGACCGCGGCGTCCGACGTCACCGTCGGGCTCGACGCCACGAGCGTCGCGGGCGCGGCACCCGAGGCATCGCCGGGCTGGATCGTGCCCGCGCCCGAGCCCGCCGCGGTCCCCTACGACGCCGAGGAGGAGGGTGTCTGGGACCCGCGCTCGCCCACCGGTCGACCGCGACGCCGCTGGCCCCGGATCCTGTTCTGGACGCTGGTCGCCGCCGCCCTGGTCGCCGCGATCGGCCTGCTGGTGGCTCGGCTCGTCGTCGACGACGAGCCGCGCACCGCGATCGTCCCGCCGGTCGCCGGGCTCAGCGAGGAGGCCGCGACCCGCTCGCTCACCCAGCTCGGCTGGGAGGTCGAGCCCGAGCGGGTCCGCGAGGACGGCACCGACGCGGGACAGGTGCTGCGGACCCGCCCCGACGAGGGCACCGAGCTCGAGGAGGGCGAGACGATCGTGCTCGTCGTGTCCGACGGTCCGCCGCTGGTCGACGTGCCCACGATCGCCCGGGGCACGCCTCGCGACGACGCCGAGCGCGCGCTCGGCGAGGTCGGCCTGCGCACGGCGTTCGACGAGCGCCACGACGAGGAGGTCGCCGACGGGCAGGTGATCGAGGTGCTGGGCGATCCGCCGGCCCGGGTCGAGAAGGGCACCACGATCAACCTGGCGGTGTCGATCGGGCCCGAGCCCCGCACGATCCCCGAGGACCTCGTCGGCGCCGACGAGGCGGCGGTCGTGGGCCTGCTCAGGGAGCTGGGCCTCGAACCCGACGTGCAGCGGGACTACAGCGACGACGTCGCCGCCGGTCTCGTGATCTCGACCTCGCCCGCCGCGGGCGAGCAGGCCGAGCGGGGCGCGACCGTCGCCGTGGTCGTGTCGCTCGGGCCGGACCTGGTCACCGTGCCCGACGTCAGCGCCGCCGGGTCGCTCGACGGCGCGGTCGACCTCCTGGAGGAGGCCGGTCTCGTCGCGGGCAGCTTCCAGGGCCCGGCCGGCGGTGTCCCCGTCGGCACCTCGCCCGGCGCGGGGGAGGAGGTCCGCCGGGGCAGCGAGGTCGACATCATCCTCGCCGCCGACGACTGACCCCGCCCGAATCCGCC
>JAAYBP010000383.1 GCA_012730075.1 Acidimicrobiales bacterium
CGTCAGGCGTCGACCAGCTCGCGGCCGGGGCGGGGCGGCGGGGAGGCCGGGTCGGGCGCTCCCATCTCGAACTCGGCGGGGTCGAAGCGGCGGGTCCGCCACCAGTACCGGTACGTGAACGTCGACCAGTTGTTGGTGATCCGACCGGCGGCGTTCTTGTACCAGGAGTGGCACACTCCGCCCCACACCGTGCGGCTCAGCTCCTCCTGTACCCGACGGTTCGACGCCCGCTGCGCCTCGGGCCGGACGTCGAGCCAGCGGGCCCCGCTCGAACCGAGGTGGCGCAGGGCGGCGAGGATCCAGTTCATCTGCCGTTCGAGCATGAAGATGATCGAGTTGTGGCCCAGGTTGGTGTTGGGTCCGTAGAGCAGGAACAGGTTGGGGAACCCGCTCACGGTGATGCCCAGGTGGGCCTCGGCCCCGTCGGCCCAGGCGTCGCTGAGGCGGCGACCGCCCCGGCCGGTGACCTCGATCGGGGCGAGGAAGTCGGTCGCCCGGAAGCCGGTGCCGAACACGATCGTGTCGACCTCGTGGCGCTTCCCGCCGGCGACGACGGCGTCGGGCTCGATGCGCTCGACCCGGTCGGTGACGACCTCGACGTCGTCGCGGTGGAGCGTCGGGAGCCAGTCGTTGGAGATGAGGATGCGCCGGCAACCGAGGGGGTAGTCGGGGACGACCGCCTCCTCGGGCAGCCGGTCGGTGGCCGCCTGCGCCAGGCCCTGCCGGAACCGCTGCTCGCCGAGCCGTCCGATCGTAGATCCCTGCCGGAGGGCGAGGAACTTCCACTCGAAGCGAGCCCAGATCGACGCCCGGTACGCGAGCCGGAGGAGCGTCGAGCGCCGGAACGCCTCGCGGGTGCGCTCCCCGATCGGACCGTCGGGCTTGGGCGCCACGTAGTTGACGCTTCGCTGGAACAGCGTGAGGTGGCCCGCCTCGTCGGCGATCGCCGGCACGAACTGGATCGCGCTGGCCCCGATGCCGATCACCCCGACCCGCTCACCGGCGAGGTCGTGGTCGTGACGCCAGCGGGCCGAGTGGAACGCGGTGCCGGCGAAGGACTCGAGCCCCTCGATCGGCGGCACGTAGGGCCGGTTGAGCTGACCGGTCGCGGTGACGACCACGTCGGCCACCAGCTCGTCGCCGTCGGCCAGGCGCACGGTCCAAGCGCCGGAGGGCTCGTCGAAGGTGAGGGCCTCGACCTCGGCGTCGAACCGGATCAACCGGCGCACGTCGAACTCGTCGGCGGTGCGCTCGAGGTAGTCGAGGATCTCCGGCTGGGTCGGGAAGCGCCTGGTCCAGTCCGGGTTGGGGGCGAACGACAGCGAGTAGAGGTGGGAGGGGACGTCGCACCCCGAGCCCGGGTAGGTGTTGTCGCGCCACGTGCCGCCGAGCGAGGACGCCTTCTCGAGGACGGTCACGTCGGTGACGCCGGCCTGGGTGAGGCGGATCGCCATGCCGAGGCCGCCGAACCCGGAGCCGACGATGACGACCCGGGGCGGGTCGCCCGGCAGCGGGGCCGGCCGGTCGGCGAGGACGCGGCGGGCGGCGGCGACGACGGATCCGATCGACGGGGAGGCCATGGCGCCCGACGGTACCGGCCCGACCGCCCCCGCCGTCCCGTCGGAGCGCGCCGACCGGCGTGGGCGTCCGTCACGTCGCGGGAGGAGCGGGCGTCCCCTGCGTCCACGGGAGCCGGTCGGGCGGACCGCCAGGGCGGGCGCGGGCGCCAGCTCCGGTTACGGGACAGCGCCGCCGGGCGCCGGCGTCCCGGGCACCGCCGTCGTCGCGCGACGCTGGCGCGGTGACGACCACCCTGTTCGTCTACGGCACGCTGATGCCGGGCCACCTGCGCTGGCCCGTCATCGAGCCCCACGCGGTGGGATGGCGCCCGGCCGCGGTCGAGGGCCGGCTATACGACACCGGACGGGGCTGGCCCGCCGCGGTGTTCAACCCGGGCGAAGACCTCGTCCGGGGCTGGGCGGTCGACCTCGCCCCGGAGGTGGCGCCGGTCGTCCTCGACCACCTCGACGAGGTCGAGGGCGTCGCCTTCGGCCTGTTCCACCGCGTCGAGACCGCCCTCCTCGGCGGCGAGCCCGTCGTCGCCTACGAGTGGGCGGGCGCGACCGAAGACCTACGCCCGATCACCGAGTGGAACGACCCCGAACGCTGAGGACGACACCCGCCACCCGGTACCGGGTGTCGTCCGACACCTGGAACCCGGTACCGGGTGTCGGGTTCCGATTGGCGTCAGAGCTGCATGGCCTTGGTCTGGAGGAACTCCTCGAGGCCGTACTTCCCCAGCTCGCGGCCGTTGCCGGAGCGCTTGTAGCCGCCGAACGGCGCGAGCGGGTTGAAGCCGCCGCCGTTGACCTCGACCTGGCCGGTGCGGAGGCGCCGGGCGACCGCCTTGGCCCGCTCGGCGTCGGCTCCCCACACGCCGCCCGACAGCCCGTAGTCGGTGTCGTTGGCGATGCGCACCGCGTCGTCGACGTCGTCGTAGGGGATGACCGACAGCACCGGCCCGAAGATCTCCTCGCGGGCGATCGTCATCGAGTTGTCGACGCCGGCGAACACCGTCGGCTGCACGTAGTAGCCGGTGGGCAGGTCGGCGGGCGCCTCCGCGCCGCCGGTGACGAGGGTGGCCCCCTCCTCGACGCCCTTCTCGATGTAGCCGCGGACCCGGGTGCGCTGCGCGTCGGAGATCAGCGGCCCCAGCCGCCCGGCGCCGGCGGCCGGGTCGCCGAGCGTGTACACCGACTCGACCTCGTCGCGCACGATGTCGACGATCTCGTCGTGACGCTCGCGGGGGACGAGCATCCGGGTGAACGCGGTGCACGTCTGGCCCGAGTTGAGGTAGCAGGAGCCGACGCCCTTGCGGACGGCGGCGTCGAGCTCGTCGCCCTCGAGGTCGTCGAGGATGACGTTGGCCGACTTGCCGCCCAGCTCGAGGGCCACCCGCTTGACGGTCGGCGCGGCGACCTCGGCGACGCGGGTGCCGGCGCGGGTCGACCCGGTGAAGCTGACCATGTCGACGTCGGGGTGGGCCGCGATCGCCTCGCCGACGACGGGCCCGGTGCCCGACACCAGGTTGAACACGCCCGCGGGGAGGCCGATGCCGTCGATGATCTCGGCGAGGATGAACGCGTTGAGCGGGGCGACCTCGCTCGGCTTGAGCACGACGGTGCACCCGGCCGCGAGGGCGGGCGCCACCTTGGCCACGATCTGGTGCAGCGGGTAGTTCCACGGCGTGATCGCCCCGACGACGCCGATCGGCTCCTTCACGACCAGCGAGTTGCCGATCGTCTCCTCCCAGGCGACCTCGTCGATCAGCGACACGTAGCTGGTGGCGACGGCGGCGGGCAGGCCGGCCTGGATCATCTGGGACAGGAAGATCGGCATGCCGACCTCGCCGGTGATCGTCTCGGCCAGCTCCTGGTTGCGAGCGCTCAGGCCCTCGGCGATGGCCTGGATCGCCTTGCCCCGCTCGTCGGGCGACGTCGCCGCCCAGGCCGGGAAGGCGGCGGCCGCGGCGGCGACGGCCCGGTCGACGTCCTCGGCGGTGCCGTCGGGTACCGAGCCCATCACCTCCTCGGTCGCCGCGTTGATCACGTCGATCGTGGAGGAGCCGGTCGACGGGACCCACTGCCCGTCGATGTACTGGGAGTCGTAGGCGCGCATGGGCCTCAGGCTACGGGCGCCCGGTCGCCGCCGCTCGCGCGCAGCGGGGACGAGCCGCCCGTGCGAGCTGGATGCGGCGGACCCTGCCGAGCTAGCGGACCCTGCCGATCAGTCGTCGTCGAGGACCACGCCGAAGCCGAGGCCCCAGAGCCCGCCGATGCGACCACCGTCGACCTGACCGAAGGCCATCACGATCAACTCGTCGGCCTCGGCCTCGACGTCGCCGTGGACCGTCACGAGGAAGTGGGCCTCGGTCTGGCCGGGCGCGAACTCGACGCGGGACGGCGCCACGGCGTCGTAGTCGGCGCCCGGCGCGGCCTGACCGTCGAGGTCGCGCACGACCCCGGTCATCCCCAGGACGCTGACCCGGTGACTGACCGGGCGGGTGAGGTTCAGCGGGACGCGCAGAGTGACCGACCCGGCATCGCCCTCGACGACCTCGGCGACCCCGGGCACCACGACGGTCTCGGGGCACGAGTCCGGGGCGGTGGCCCCGGCGAGGCGGGCGTTGATCCACGCCCGGATCTCCGCCGCGCTGCGCCCGCCCACGTTCCCGTGATCGGCTCCCTCGACCTCCTGGTAGGAGACGACCTGACCCGCGCCGCACATGCGGTCGAACAGGTCGCGGGTGCGCTCGACGGGGACGGTGGTGTCGGCGGTGCCCTGCACCAGCAGCACCGGAGAGTCGACGCGGGCGTGCCCGACGTCGTTGGCGAGCAGGATCGAGCGGGCCGGTTCGACGGTGAAGGGGTCGTTGACCCAGAACCCGTTGAACGGGACGGAGAGGAACGCGGCCGTGATCTGGGGGGTGCAGCCGGTGTCGATGGCGGCCGACGCCGCGATCGCCGCGGGCGAGGCGTAGTCCTCGGCGGCGATCTCGGGGTGCTCGGTGAGCGCCCCGAAGAACCCCATGGCGGAGACGACCCGCACCACGAACGGATCGATCCCGCCGTAGACGTTGCCGAACATCGCCGCCGGCGCGAGCGACACGGTGCCCAGGAGGTCGAGCTCCGGCGCCCGCTCGGCGCCCAGCTCGTTGGCCGAGAGGGACCCGTGCCCGCCCTGCGACCCTCCGATCGAGACCCAGCGCGTCCCCGCGTTGGCCTCGGGCAGGTTGCGCGCGGCGCGCACCGCGTCGATCACGCTGTTGCCCTCGCTCACGCGCGACAGGTACGGGTGGCGCTCGCCGACGGGACCGAGGCCGATGTAGTCGCTGGCGACGGCGACGACCGGCAGGCCCCAGGTGGGCGCGCTCTGCGCGTTGCGGCTGATCGCGCACTGCGTCGCCATGCCGACCGTCCCGTTGGCCGTCGACAGCACCGGCCAACCGCCCTCGGGGGCGGCCGCCTTCGGATACGTCAGCGTGCCGGTGACGGCGCGGTCGCGGTCGAGGACGTCGTTCGAGTGGTACATGATCCGCACCGTCACGTCGGACGCGGTCTCCCGCACCGCCTGCACGCGGATCAGGTCGCCCGGCTCGCCCGGCGGTAGCGGATCGGGCACGACGTAGAACTCGTCGACCGTGCCGGTGAACCACTCGACCTCGGCCCCCGCCGCGGGCGTCGGCGTGGCGGCCGAGACGAACGTGACGGCGACGAGCCCCACGACGGCCGCCGTCAGCGAGCGGAGGAGGGTGGTGGGCCGGCGCGTGCGCGCTCGACGAACGTCCGTGTTCGTGATCACGTTCGGCACGGTAGCAACCGCTCCGACCGCCCGCTCGGGGACGCTCACCGTGGATCGTCGAGCGGGCCGACCGGGCGGGATGCCGTCAGTCGGCCATTCGCTGCTCGAGGCCGTCGTCGAGGGCGGCGAGGAACTCCTCGGTGGTCAGCCAGTCGGCGTCGCCGCCGACGAGCAGGGCGAGGTCCTTGGTCATGCGGCCGCTCTCGACGGTGTCGATGCACACCTGCTCGAGCGCGTCGGCGAACGCGGTGACCGCGGGGGTGCCGTCGAGCTTGCCCCGGTGGGCGAGGCCGCGGGTCCAGGCGAAGATCGACGCGATCGGGTTGGTCGAGGTCTTGTTGCCCTTCTGGTGCTCGCGGTAGTGGCGGGTCACCGTGCCGTGGGCGGCCTCGGCCTCGACGGTGCGCCCGTCGGGGGTCATCAGCACCGAGGTCATCAGGCCGAGCGAGCCGAAGCCCTGGGCGACCGTGTCGGACTGGACGTCGCCGTCGTAGTTCTTGCACGCCCA